>JBGVIE010000035.1:0-7517 GCA_045122895.1 Lachnospiraceae bacterium | reverse complement strand
TTGTCAATCTGTCTATATGGAATAATTCACTTCATAGAAAAAAAGGTTTACAAATTATAACAGGAGGGACTTTTAGTCCCTCCTGCATCTATTAGTGATGGAATAATCTAAGTCCTGTAAAGCACATTGCCATATTGTACTTATTACATGTGTCAATTACATTATCATCTCTGATAGAACCACCCGGCTGTGCGATATACTTAACACCGCTCTTGTGAGCTCTTTCAATATTGTCTCCAAATGGGAAGAAAGCATCCGAACCAAGTGCTACGTCCTGATTCTTATCAAGCCATTTCCTCTTCTCTTCTCTTGTAAATACTTCCGGTTTTACCTTGAAGATATTCTCCCAGGCACCATCTGCTAATACATCCATATAATCTTCACCGATATATAAATCAATAGCGTTATCTCTGTCAGCACGACCAATCTTGTCTAAGAACTGAAGGTTAAGTACCTTTGGTGCCTGACGAAGGAACCAGTTATCTGCCTTAGTACCTGCAAGTCTTGTACAGTGAATTCTTGACTGCTGTCCTGCACCGATACCGATTGCCTGTCCACCTTTAGCGTAGCATACTGAGTTAGACTGAGTATACTTAAGAGTAATAAGTGAGATGATAAGGTCAATCTTAGCTGACTCCGGAATCTCTTTGTTCTCTGTCACGACATTTCCCAGGAAATCATCATCAATTACAAGTTCATTTCTTCCCTGTTCAAATGTAATACCAAATACTTCCTTGTGTTCAATTGGATTTGGTTTGTAGTTAGGGTCAATCTGAATAACATTGTAGTTACCCTTCTTCTTAGCCTTCAGGATTTCAAGAGCTTCCGGTTCGTATCCTGGAGCGATTACACCGTCTGATACTTCTCTCTTGATAAGGTTAGCTGTAGCCACATCACATACATCTGACAATGAAATAAAATCACCAAACGAAGACATTCTGTCAGCACCTCTTGCTCTTGCATATGCATTTGCAAGTGGTGTTAATTCTCCTAAATCATCTACCCAGTAAATCTTTTTCTCTACTTCTGTAAGCGGAAGACCTACTGCTGCACCTGCCGGTGATACATGCTTGAAGGATGTTGCTGCCGGAAGTCCTGTAGCTGCCTTAAGTTCGCTAACCAACTGCCATCCATTAAATGCGTCGAGGAAGTTGATATATCCCGGCTTACCATTTAAAACAGTAATAGGAAGCTCTCCTTCGTTCATATAGATTCTTGATGGCTTCTGATTTGGGTTACAACCATATTTTAATTCTAATTCTTTCATCTGTATAATCCGCCTTTCTTATATATTAGCAATTCTTGTTGATAATCTTTGTCTCGTATTTTCCTGTTGCGATATCAATATATCTTACAAAAAGAGAAACCTTGTTGTCCTCGTTAAGGCTTGTCCATAATGTATCAGCAAACGCCTCCATATCATCAGGGATAGAGATTAACTTTGGTTCTCCCTCAAAGCTTGGAAGTGGATTGCCATCGCACATATATGTATGGATAAAATGTCCTTCTCCTGCTACAGGATCTGAATATGAGAATGTATATCTGTTGCAGGCATCAGGGTTACCATTGTTACTCTTAAGAATAGACATTGAATAATCAAATGCATTATCCTTCACGTTCATAATACCAGAGATTCTAGGTGTATAATTTGGACCATCCGGCTCAAATTCCCTTGTTCTGAGTGATTCTTCAAAAGTCTTGCCTTCCTTCATCAAATCATAAACTGTATCAGTCTGGTCACCATTTGTAACGATAGTCTTGTCATCAAGCACTCTTACAGGAGCGTAGATGATAAGACTTGGATCACTGAGCTTTGAAGGATCAAACGCCTGTGTACGAATTCCTTCTCCATCTTCTACAAATACTCTGTTTCTGCTGTTTTCGCTTCTTCCCATGATAAAGTAAGCTGTAACTGCCTTCTTTCCATCAGCAGACTTACCGATGATAATTCCTCTACCCGGATATGAGTTGCCCTTAAGTTCCTGTTCGATTGAAAGTAATTTCATGTTCTTCTTCCTTTCTGTGTTAGATTGACTGTTAAATAAAAAACCGCCTGAACAATCTTCAAATGGTTGCCCAGACGGTCGACGTAACTTTACCGGCACGCTTCCTGTAGTTAATTCTACTAGGCATTATACCCTTTTCCGTCAGTCGCGTGTCTCTTAATTCCTATCCTACACGATAAGATAAATAATTGCAATAGGTTATTTTTCCAAAATGTCACTTATCAGCTTCGATACATACATATCAAACGCCTTCTCCAGACTTTTATCAAGTGTAAACACATTAAGCGATGTGCCTGTGACATAGCTTAATATGCCATCCTCATATTTGATATTTACAAATAACCCATTGATATTCTCCGGTATTAATTCTATGTTATTCTCTGATAAAAGCTTTGCCGTCTCTTTTTCTCCTAATCGAAAAATTATCTTAAAGGACAATGGTGTCTTATTACCTTTTATCAGTTCAAAACATATTGGTCTTAACTTCTTCCATTCTGACACCTCCGGTCTCCCAAGCGACTCATATTCGTCCTCCGAATAAAAAGCCTTCTTGATATGCCCGTCAATATGGAAGGTATTATATGTAGTTATTGTCACGTCAGTTGTTAGCATTTCATCAAACGAATCCTTTACTAACAATGCTGACATGAACTTTTTAATGTTCTTTATATTTTCTGATATCATATTTTATTTTGTGAGAAGCATCATAATCTCATTGCTTCTTGCTATGAATGCTGTCATCTCTTCTGGTGAAAGCTGTTTGTGACTGATAAGTGCCAGGTCATAAAGCTGCTTACAGAATGTAGGTACATTCTCAGAATCTTTATTCTCAAGGATATACTTAACAAGCGGATTTGCAATATTGAGTACAAGTGTTACATTTGAACCAAATATTGAAGGGTCCATTCCAGGCATACCATACATCTTCATCATATCCTGCATACGACGTGATTCTTCTGAAAGAGTAACCATTGAGGAAATATTCTCATTCTTAAGGTTAGCAACTTTTACCTCAAGCTTATCATTGTCTAATGCTTTTCTAAATGTCTCTGTAAGAGTCTCTGTGTTTGCCTTAAACTCTTCTTCATTTAATTCTTCATCACTTTCAAATGACTTGTTAAGGTCAGCATCTATTCTTAAGAACTTAACACCTTCGTTTTTCTGTTCAAGATGTGTAATGAACGGTTCGTCAATATTATGTGTCAATTTAACCGCATCAATTCCCTCTTCCCTGAACATATTGATGTACTGGCTCTGCAAAATCTCATCTGTCACGTAGAATACAGTATTCTCATGCTTTTCTTTGTTCTCTTCAAGGCACTCCGGAAGTGTTAAATACTTGTCATCAAGGTTCTTAAATAAGATATAATCCTTCATCTTATCGCAGAACTTCTCATCCTTAAGACAACCAAACTTGATGAATGGGCTGATGTCATCCCAGAACTTCTCGTATGTTTCCTTGTCCGTCTTGCACATTCCTGAAAGCTTATCAGCCACCTTCTTATTGATGTAATCAGATATCTTCTTTACAAATCCGTCATTCTGGAGTGCACTTCTCGATACATTAAGAGGAAGATCCGGACAATCGATAACACCCTTGAGCAATAACAGGAATTCAGGAATTACTTCCTTAATGTTATCTGCTATGAATACCTGATTGTTGTATAACTTAATCGTTCCTTCAATCTGATCATACTGTGTATTAAGCTTAGGGAAGTATAAAATACCCTTTAGGTTAAATGGATAATCCATATTCAGGTGAATCCAGAAAAGCGGCTCCTTGTAGTCCATAAATACCTTGCGGTAGAATTCCTTATATTCCTCATCAGTACATTCATTTGGATGCTTTGTCCAAAGCGGATGAGTATCATTGATTGGCTTTGGTTCTTCCACTTTTTTCTCTTCTGCAGCTTCACTGCCATCGACATTTTCTTCTGTAGCGGTATCTACCACTTCAACCTCCGGCTGCTCCTTATTAGGATTCTCTAAATAAATCTCTGTCGGCATAAACGAACAGTATTTGTTAAGTACTTCTCTTACTCTGTATTCGTTAGAAAATTCAAGACATTCGTCACTAAGATAAAGAGTAATCTTTGTACCTCTCTCTTCCTTGTCACCGTCACCCATATCATATTCAGTTCCGCCATCACACTCCCAGTGTACAGGTTTTTCGCCTTCCTTGTATGACAATGTGTCAATAGTAACTTTATCAGCTACCATGAACGCTGAATAAAAACCAAGACCGAAGTGACCTATTATCTGATCCTCATTAGTCTTATCCTTGTACTTTTCCATAAATGCTGCCGCACCGGAAAAAGCAATCTGATTAATGTATTCATTAACTTCATCATATGTCATACCAATACCGTTATCGATAAAAGTAAGTGTCTTATCTTCTGAATTAGCTATTACCCTGATTTTTCCCTCTTCTCCTTCAGGAATACTGTATTCACCCATCATATCAAGCTTTTTTAATTTAGTAATTGCATCGCATCCATTAGATACAAGCTCTCTGATAAATATATCATGGTCTGAATACAACCATTTCTTGATTATTGGAAAAATATTGTCGCTGTTAATTGATAAACTTCCATGATTCTGTGCCATTTTTATTACCTCCATCACAAATAAAAATTTTCTTTAATGTTGATTTTATTACCACCTTTTGCAAATGTCAAGGGAAAATTAGCACTCATTTAAAGAGAGTGCTAATAATTTAAATAAAACTTGTCAAAAATTGTGATAAATACTATAATATCTGATGATTATATTTTTTTGAAAGGCAGGACATAATTATGAAGTTATGGGGTGGACGATTCACCAAGGAAACTGACGAACTTGTTAACAACTTTAATGCTTCTATCTCCTTTGATCAGAAGTTTTATAAACAGGATATTCGCGGAAGTATTGCACATGTTACAATGCTTGGCAAACAGGGCATTCTCTCAAGTGAGGACACTGAAGCTATCACATCCGGTCTAAAGGGAATCTTAGACGATATTGATAACGGCAAGCTTGTTATCGGCGATGAATATGAAGATATTCACAGTTTTGTAGAAGCTACTCTGATAGAGAGAATTGGTGATGCCGGCAAGCGTCTTCACACAGGAAGAAGCCGTAACGACCAGGTTGCCCTTGATATGAAACTTTACACCAGAGATGAAGTGGTCGAAATAGATAAATTATTAAAGACTCTTTTAGAGACTATTGAGACTATTATGGAAGAGAATCTTGATACATATATGCCGGGATTCACTCACCTCCAGAAGGCTCAGCCTATTACACTTGCCCACCATATGGGAGCATATTTTGAGATGTTTAGAAGAGACCGCTCTCGTCTTCATGATATATACGAGAGAATGAACTACTGCCCTCTCGGTTCAGGTGCACTTGCAGGTACTACATATCCACTTGACAGAGAATATTCTGCAAGCCTCCTTGATTTTTACGGAGCTACTCTTAACAGCATGGATTCAGTATCTGACAGAGATTACCTCATTGAATTGTTAAGTGCTTTATCTACAATTATGATGCACCTTAGCAGATTTTCAGAAGAGATAATTATCTGGAACAGCAACGAATACAGATTTGTAAATATTGATGATGCATACAGCACAGGAAGCAGCATTATGCCACAGAAGAAGAATCCGGATATTGCCGAGCTTGTAAGAGGTAAGACAGGTCGCGTATATGGTGCGTTAATCTCTCTGCTTACTACTATGAAGGGCATTCCTCTTGCTTACAACAAAGATATGCAGGAAGATAAAGAGCTTTCTTTTGACGCCATGGATACAGCAAAAGGATGTATTTCTTTATTCACAGGTATGCTTGCTACCATGACATTTAACAAGGATGTTATGAAATCAAGTGCAGCCAAAGGATTTACAAATGCAACTGACGCTGCTGACTATCTTGTGTATCATGGTGTTCCATTCAGGGATGCACACGGTATCGTAGGTCAGCTTGTTCTCTTCTGCGAAAGCAAGGGAATCAGTCTTGATGAGATGACTCTTGATGAATACAAAGCCATCAGCCCTGTATTTGAAGAAGATATCTTCGATGCAATCAGTATTAAGACTTGTGTAGACAAGAGATTAACAATTGGTGCTCCTTCAAGAAGCTCAATGGAAAAGGTAATTGAAATCAATAAAGCTTATTTAGCTGAATAATTAACGTAAACAAGGTCTTGAGCACGCTCAAGACCTTGTTTTATTACAATTCTATCAATAACTAATCTAAATAACTGAAAAAAATATTCTCTTGCGGTTTCATCTTATTCCATCCATTCCTCAATAACACAGCTATGTTGTTTCTTATCTTCCCCTTCTGCGTCATAATTAATTCCTACTAACAGAATCTTATCACTATATCCTGATAATGCTCCCTGATATCTCTTTTCCTTGATTTGCTTAATCGCTGTATCCGCTGATTTATTATACTTAAGCTCTACCACCATTGCCGGTCTCCAGCCTGCATTGGCTCTTGGTTTGAATATAAAGTCTGCATATCCTTTACCGGCAGGCTGCTCACGGATTATGTCATAATATGCCGGTGCTGTGAAATACGCCATGGTGAGAACACAGCTTAATGAGTTCTCGTCATTGTATTTCAGTACCGATGTGTAGGTGTCGTGTGCCTGTTCTATGATTTCTGCAACCTTCTCTGCATTTTTATCTATGGTTGCCATAAGTAATTCGTCACATCTTGAAATTGCCCTTGATATTTCACTCCACTGACCTGTCTTTAATGCCATCTGAAATGCCCTGGCGACCTCATAATTAGGAATATAGGCACTCTTTCTGTCTGCATCATATCCGAGATAGCCCAGATGAATCAAGGCTGTTAAGGCATCATCTTTAGAATGTATTTCAAACAAATCATTTTGGAATGCATCTGTTTCAACCATGACTTTTCCACCGGCAAGCATTGTCATAATATCGTCTTTTAACCCGGCATAATTCATGGTGATAAATGTATTAATGGAGGCAAAGGATGATGTATTTTTCCAATAGGAATCAAAATCTTTTTTCTTCATTGCCATTGCTACCGAGTTCGGGTTATACATATGAACACCATCTATCAAATATCCATTGTACCAGGCCTTTGTGGCATCAAAATCCATATCATACTCCTTACATAGTCCTCTTACTTCCTCTTCTGTAAAACCATAGTACTCTGTAATTGGTTTTGATTTTAACATAGTATACTCATCAAAATTATTCAGTGCAGATTCATCCTGAATCTTCTTAATTGGCAGAATTCCTGTAATATATGCCAATGCCAGAAATGACTTTGATTCTTCACTTTTAAATAACGAATGAAGAAACTGCAGATATTTATGAACAAGAGCCTCATCTCCACTGTTTCTGATGACGCAATCCCATTCATCTATAATGATAACAAATGGAATATTGGTTCTACTATATATTTCCTGAATTAACAAGTATAAATCTTTATCATAATTAAGTGTATCTGCATATTCTTTTTTGAAATCCTCACATACACGCTCAT
>JBGVIE010000034.1:0-10392 GCA_045122895.1 Lachnospiraceae bacterium | reverse complement strand
TTATTCTTAAGAGTCTCACTGACTCTGGAATACACTGAATCAAAACCTCTGTCAAGACTTGTAAGCGCTTTTATAAGTGCTTCTTTTTCCTCGATATTTCTCTCAAAAGCTTCATCATCAAAGGGCTCATTGGTAGCAATATTCTTCTGTTCTTCATTCGCTACTCTTATGTCCTCTAGTATATGTTTTTTCTTCTTGAGGCTTTCTATCAGAATAGATATGTACTCCTTGTTGTTATCCATCTACATCCCTCCTGTCGGATGTTTCGACTTGTTCATCACTTCCACCCAGGTCTCTCTCATAGTCCTGATATGACCTAAAGCCTCCTCAAGTATTTCTTTATCTTTCTTCATATTGGCTTCTACAAGTCTCTTATATATGTATTCATAGACGTTATCAAAATCTTTTGCCACAGGATAATTAAAGTTGAGTGTTGCTCTGAACTCCTGTATAATCTTCTGTGTCTTCTGGATATTTATATTCGCTTTTTCCAGATTATTATTCTCTATTGCTGTTATTGCAATATTGCAGAACTTGATGGCACCATCATATAACATAAGCGTAAGCTGTGCAGGAGATGCCGTCATTATTTTGCTGTTTGCATAATTAGCATATGGATTAGGTAATGCCATAGTCTTCTCTACCTTTCATATTATATATAATTAGCTACCCAGAAGTGATGAGAGCTGTGACTGCTGCGCATTCATATTCGACATAGCCTTTTCCATCGCTGCAAACTGTTTTCTGTATCTCTCTTCGTATGCAGTTATCTTGTCTTCCCACTTCTTGATTTTATCATCGTATTCTTCATATTCAGCCTTCATCTGCTTATCATTGTACACTGTGTATGCACTTCTTATAGAAGACGCCTTCATCTTGTTTGATAATGTTGTATACATTTCCTGTGCCAGCTTGTTGAAGAATGTCGTTACCGTCTCAGGGTCGGAAGCTATAGCTTTTCTAAGCTTATCTGCGTTACCGGAAGTAGCCTTATCATCAGGATCACCATTGATATGATATGCACCCTTTTCATTGTCAGATGCTGCGAAATACCCCAGTGTTGAGATTCCAAATGATGCAAGTGTATAATTCTTTCCATCTATTTCAATTCCCTTGCTCATAGCATTCCTGAGGGCTGAAGATATTCCGTCAAGAGTCTGGTCTCTTCTTAAAAGGGCGTCCTTAATCTTTGCCTCCCACTTCTCAATCTGATCATCAGTCATACTCTCTTTTTCTTCGTCTGTAAGAGGTTCATATCCTTTGGCACTCTTTGCGTTGTACTTGGAATCCATCTCATTAACCAATGAGTTGTATTCCTTGATGAAATCCTTAATCATATTGTAGATGCCATCAGTATCCTGATTCGTAGTGATTGTTATCTCCTCATCAGGATCCGTTATCGCTGATGCTTCTATTGTAAGTCCATTTATGGAGAAGCTGTTTGTGTTAGATGTAAACTCTGCACCGTTAAGTGTAATCTTTGCATCTGCTCCCGCTATTCTTACTGCACTTCCCTCACCCATACCAAGCTTGGCAAGTGCTGCCTCATACTGTGCTTTTTCTTCCTCTGTTGGATTGGCAAGCGATGCATAATTATCAACTAAAGCTTTTGCACCCAGCATCTCTATACCCATATCTTTCTTCGCCTGGTATTTGTCACGTATAGACTGCTCAAGCTCTGCATTTGCAGCATCTATATCTGCGTTTAATTTGTCCTTGTAGCTCTCCAAATCAGTATATCCAAGAGAAGCATCTGCCGTTCCATCAAGAATCGCCTGATTAGCTGCTATCTTATCTGCATTGGCAGTTAATTCTTCTGATTTCTTAGTAATATCTTCATTCAGCTTATCTTCATACTTCTGCTTATCTTCTGCTGTTATACCTGATTTAAGATAATTATCTTCTACATCCTTTGCAGCCTTAAGCTTACTGTTTATTGTAGCTATCTCATCCGTGACAGCCTTCTTCTCTTCATCAGTCCTACCTGTAAGGTCAGTATCCTTAAGTTCTTTAAGTCTGTTATTCAGTTCTTCCTTAGCCTTGGTTCTGTCTTCGTCAGTCATAACCATATATGACTTCTTGAAATCAAGTATATCCTTTTCCTTACCAAGTGTTGCATTCCTCTCTGTAAGAGAAGTTATCTCGTCCTTAAGCTCCTCTTCTACTGTCAAGGCATCCTTATGTTCTGTAAGCCTCTCCATATACTCTTCCTGTGTAATCTCCTCGACGTCGATATTTGACATCTCCTCGTATACACTCATATCCTTATCCGTTGTGACAAGAAGTCCCATAGCCTTTAAGGAATTCAAACCCTCTGCATCCTCTGCATTGAGATTAAAATCCCCTTCAACACCACTGTTCTTTGAGCTTACGAAGAATCTCTGGTTAGTCTCATCAAAACTTGCATTGACACCTGACTCTTTAAGCTTTGCAACAAACTGGTTAACTGTCATATCACCCTTTATATCTATGCTGTTTGTCTTGCCATCTACAGTCACGCCAATTCTTGAATCGCTTATTCCTAAATCCGACAACTTAGATGAACCCTTTATCTTCTCAGATTCATCAGATGCATTCTTAACAACGCCTCCTGTAAGATAACCGCTCTTGGCAAGGCTTGTTATCTTAAGTGACTGTGTTCCCGTAACAGAATCAGAGCTTGCGCTAACCTTTGCCTTTGTAGAGTTAACGCTTGATACTTTCTTCGCGAATGCATTGGAAAATCTCAAATTAGACAATGATTTGCTGTAGAAATCGTATACCTTGGTATTCATTTCCTTCCATGCATCCTGTTTCCACTCAAGCTTTGTCTGTGCCTTAACCAGGTTATCCTTCTTAATACTGTATGCGGAAACAAGTTCTTCAACTATTGAATCTGTATCAAGTCCTGATATCATTCCTGATAGTCTGATTGCCATATCGTTTCACGCTCCTTTTATAATTTCTCATCTACCATAATACCTGCCAGTTCCCACGCTTTAGCTATCATCTCCAAAGTCTTCTCCGGCGGTAACTCCTTGATAATATCCTTCGTCTCTTTGTCTACTATCTTAATCGTAATCCTGTTAGTACCATCATCCACTCCCCACACGCATTCAGTATTGTTAAGCTTCTTATTGATGTCACTGATTGCCTGCTTAACTGTCTCTTTTGATGGCTGTTTGTTCTCTCCATCAGGTGTGGCAGCTCCGCTTCCTGTTCCATCACCGTTCAAATCACTGCCCTTAACTGTAAGCACCTCCTGTGCTACAGCATTCTGATCAGCCCCTGACACACCTTGTGTTACCGGTGATACCTGTTGCACCTGTGGCTTTAGACTTATCTGACTGTTGCTGTTTTGAAATGATGCAACTGCACCTGTTACTCCTTCAATTCCCATTGTCTTCACCTCCATGTAAAAAAAACTGTCTGCTATTATTTTTATCGGATTTTAATACCAAATAATTAACCTTACGATAATAAATTTTTCAATGCATCAATACCCTGCGACTGCATAGCCTCTTTGTTAGATTCCTGAATCTGCAAATATACTTCTTTTCTATAGACCGGCACTGACTTAGGAGCTGTAATTCCAAGTCTGACCTGGTCACCCTTCACTTCTATTATGGTGATTTCTATACTGTTGTTTATGATGATTGCCTCATCCTTTTTTCTTGATAATGCCAACATATTACTCACCATCCCTTCTACTGATTATGTCGTATATCGGGTGTTTTACCAGATATTTATCATCCTCTATGATTATCTGACATCCTTTCAGAGTGTTTGCATTTATGACAATTGGTGCCTTAAGGTTAGCTGTCATCTTAGTTATGTCCTGCGGAACTGTAAGTACTGTAAGCACAAGTGGTTCCTCAACAAGTTCTCCTATACCCTTTAACAATTCATCTTCTATGGTAGGATTATAATCCTCCACGATTGCAAGTGGATTCATCACCGGAAGAGCAAGCTCCGGTTCATCAATCGACTGTAACCACAAAATCTTGCTCTCACTTTCTTCGCAATCATGAATAAGCATATACTGCTTATATTCTGAAAAACCAATAATGCCCTCGTCAAAATTAATGACTTTATTTACATCTATTTCAATTTCCCCAAACAATTTAGTATATATGTTCATACCTTACCTCCTGTATTCTAGATAAAATCAATAAGTTTATTCTCGACTACCTTCGCAGCTGCTGCCAGCGATGCATCATAGATGCTTTTAGCCTGCTTATACTCAACTGCTATCTCTCCCACATCAACTTCTTCATTCGTGCTCTTTAGAGATTTAACAGTAGTCTTCTGGGTGCTAAGTCTTTCTTTTGTCAAATCAAGTCTTATCTCCCTTGCACCGATATCAGCTCTCGCCTGACTTACTGTGTTTTGATGATTTTGATATTTTGTCAGTGACCTGCCGAATCTGTTTTCAAGCTCATCCTTAGCAAAATCAAGCTCTCTTTTGCAGTTATCTATAAGCACCTGAAGATTATTTCTTCCTTCGCTTCCCTCTTCACAACCATCATACATAAACTGTAACTGTTGTATTTTACTCTCTATCTCTGCTACATTGTTGACACCTTCTATTATGTCATCCAAATCTCTTGTTAAATCATGCGTGAATACGTCACTTCCCTGCACATTAATCTGCAGTGTCTGATTGAAATTGACCTCGTAATTGATAGGCTGTTCTTTTGCCGTATATGTCTTGTCTGTCAGCAGGTCTGTACAGTCAAAATAGTGAATAGGGTTGAGTTCACCTTTTTTGAAACCTGTTTTCTGATAGGTTATATCAAATCCATCAACAGCCGAAAACGCAGAGTATGCATTTTTTCCAAATATCAATTCTCCTGTCTCAGCGATATAATTGATTTCATCATCTCCCGGACTGTATGCGTCTGCATCTGTTTTGTTCCTGAGTGTAGGAGTTCTATCTTCAACTATAGTCTTTTCGCCTGTTTCCTCATCTATGGTATATGTCTGTATAGCAGGAAGCACATCACTGTCTAAATTGTCATAACCAAGACGAATCCTGTACGAATCCGTGTAGCCCGGTATCAGAACCGCTGATGTATCAATCGCAGCAGCATTTCCCACCGTAATTCCTTTAATATTTACGCTGTTTGTTATCTTTCTCAAGCTGTCAAAATTCTCTTTTGTAAATTTCTGCGTCATTTTGAAAGCCTGCTCAGGTTTATCTTCCTTGAAGGTAAGTGTTGTATCTGTTTTATATCCTGTGAAAATAGTCCTGCCCGCACAGTCTGTATTGGCATCTGCGTATATCTGGTCTCTGTACGCTTTAAGCGTCTCTACAATTGTCTGCTTATTGTCATTGTCATAATACCCGTTAATCGCCTGCTCACAATATGTAGTTATATCTCCAAGTACAGTAACCACATTGCCAAGAGCATCATCAGTGATTCCAAGCCAGCTCTCAGCATCCGGAATATTTCTCTCTGTATACTGTTCTATCTCTGACAGGGTAGACCTGAATCTAAGTGCACGAATAGCCACAATTGGATCCTCCGAAGGTCTCTGTATCTTCTTCTCTGTAGTCAGCTGGCTGTTAAGGGTATCCATTTTTGTCTTGTTCCTGTTGATATTTGTAAGTGTGTTATTTACCAACATTCCATTTGTAATTCTCATCCATTACCCTCCATTTCTTTTACACGCCGGTCTGATTTATCAGTTTGTCAAACAGTTCCGACATCGTCTGAATCATCTTTGCTGCAAGCTGATACGCCTCTCTGTATTTAACCAGATTCATGGCTTCCTCATCACTATCAACTCCTGATACAGATAATCTCTGATTCTTAATACTTGTCTCTATATTCTCATAATTTGCAAGCATTGTAGATGCCTTTTTGGTTGAGACAGCTATTTCAGACACGATACTCTGCAAATACTCTGTTGCTGACGCATTCTGTAAAACCGTCTTATCCTGAAGTTTGATCCAGGACTCCACAATTCCTGCATTCCCCACACCATCATGAATAGGGGAATCTGAAGTAGCCATAAGCTTCGGGTCTTTGATAAGTGCCTCATTTACCATAAGCTTTCCATTTGGTGTTATTGTATATAAATCGATATTTTCTGCCTTATCACCATACAGATTATATCCCTCATGATGTACGTTGTTAAACAAATCAGCAAATGCCTGATTAAAATCATTAATTCTCTTAAAATAATGTGGAATACCTTTATAATTAATATTCTCACCATTATCTCCGTCTCTTACATCAAGTATTCCTCTAAGTTCACCTTTTAAACCCATTCCCTGCACATCGAACTTGGTACCTGTCATACTTCTCTCATCATAGTTGTAATAGATATCATAAAGTCCTACTGCATCCGTATCATGTACTCTGTTCTCTCTTGAGATAACTTTGAGCCCGTGTGTTGTAAAATTGTCAACAAGTGTAAAGCCATCCACCTTTACGGAATAATCCAACTGATTATTTGCATTCATCTCTTCCCTGACTGTTACAGGTACAATTTTTGACAGTGAATCTACAAGTAAAGCTCTCTGGTCTCTCAAATCATTGGCGTATGCACCCGTAAGCTCTACTGTTGCAATCTGCTTCGTAGTAGATGCAATCTGATCACACAGGGTGTTTACCTCATCAACCTTGTTACTTACTTCTGTATTACATTCCTGCTGAAGACTGTCAAGCTTTGTGCCGATATCATTGAAATAATCAGCAAAACTCTGTGCATAGTTAAGTACTTCAAGTCTGAGTGTCACATCATCAGGACTTCCCTGAAGCTCTTTTAACGAATTAAAAAGGTTCTCATATTCTGTCGTAAATCCATCAACATCCATCTCGTTGAAGTAATCTTCTATCTGACGATTGTAAGTGTTCTTGATACTCTGTTCTCCTTTAGCTGCACTATTGTTCCAGAACTTCACATCATAATAACTGTCACGAACCTGTTTGACACTGGTAAGTGTAACACCTGAGCCAACCATACCGTATGACTGATATACCCGGATAGCGCTTGTAGCCTCCTGATTTGCTTCCTGTCTTGAATATCCCTTAGTATTCTCGTTCGCTATATTATGTGCTGTTGTTGTAAGTCCGGCATTCGCAGTGAACAGACCGGATGTTGAAATTGTTAATCCAAAAAATGTTGAAGCCATATACGCACCGCCAATCTGTTTATTGTCCTAATCTCTCAATTATGTGTTCTAACATCTCACTAATTACATTGATGTATCTTGAAGATGCATTGTAAGCGCTTTGGAATTTGATCATATTGGTAAGCTCTTCATCTGAAGATACACCTGCAATCTCCTGACGCTTGTTGTCTATCTCTCTGGTAGCTGTCACCTGATTCTCCGATATGGTCCGGTAAAGCATACCTCTGTTTCCTATGTTATAAATAGCTTCATGATAATACTGCTTGAATGTTTTCTTGGTGAGATTGTCAGGATTAAGTTCAGCAAATGGTTTATCCCACGCTTCTAACAATCTCTCCCCAAGCTTCATATCAGCCTCATCCTCTTTTGTCTTAAATGGCAAAAGTGAATAGTCATCAGCTACTTCTTTATTCATCTCTAAATTGCCCAAAGTATAAAGTGATTCTTTGTCAAAGATGTTGTTCTTATTGTATACATAATATGTGACACCATCATCACCTTTTACTTCAGTATATCTCTCTGTGTGAAGTCTCTTAAACAATTCTCTTGGCGGAAGCTTCCCGTCATCTCCAACAGAACTGTTCTCTATATCAAGAACATCCACATCATCATATGTCGTTCCATCTATTCCCGTAAAACTTGCTTTGATAGTAGGTGAGAGTGCATCGTTAATCGAAATCACCACACCGTTTACAAGTGTATCTAACATTGCCTGCATTGACATTATTGAAGACGGAGCTACCTCACGGTCGTATTTTGCAACGGCATTTAAGTATTCATCTCTGCCCTCTTCTGTTGTAGTGTCAAAATCATCCACTCTAGGAATATCCTGATAAGTAGCGACATAGTCACCTCTTGCAAGTAGTAATCCCTTAAGTGAACCAAAATCATTATTGTCTGCAGTCGATATCTTCTCCTCCAGGAAAAATACGTCTCTCGTCTGCGTTGAATTGCTAAGATGTGGCCATACACACGATAAGTATGTAGAGCCTTTATCTGAGTCAAGTTCTGCTGTAGCCATATGAAAAACAGAATCCTCTGTGACAAATGGCACACCTTCTAACTTGACTGTAACCCGGTCAAACGCGTTCTCCTCGTACGAAATGTTGGCAAGCTTTGACAATTCATCAAGTGCCAGATCCCTCTGGTCACGAAAGTCATTTGCCCTTTCAATTCCAGCCGCTTCTACTGAAGCTATTTGTTCATTAAGCATATCTATCTTATCACCTAGAGCATTTATCTTATCGACCTGATTTCTGACCTCTTCATTAAGGTTATTCTGATAATCAATAAGCCCGTTATAAATACTCTGTGATCTGTTTAAAAATTCTTCTGCATACATAACAAGTTCAGAACGTGCAACAATACTGTCCGGTGTCTTTGCCATCTCATTGATGGAATTCCAGATATTCTCAAGATTCTTCTGGTACTGCTCACCTTCTGTTTCACCTATTATAGTCTCAATCTCTGTAACAACCTCATACTGCGAATCATAAAATCCCGCACGGCTGTTTTCTTTTCGGTAGGCAACATCTAACAGTATGTCTCTGACACGGCTCGTAGCCTGTGATGTAACACCCTGGCCAACCTGCATGGCAGAAGTAGCAGACGCACCAACCTTGTGGTATATTTTATCACTAAAAATAGCCTGCTGCCTTACGTATCCTTTCGTGTTAACATTGGACAAATTATGTGCAGTTGTATTAAGTGCATTCTGGCTTGATTGCAATCCAGATACTCCAAGATATATACTTGTCATTCCTGCCATACTGTTCTACCTCTCTACTAATTCTTTGCGTCAAATCTCGGTGGCTCAACATAACTGTTTACGCTGTATGCATTCTTCGTATAGTTATTTACTTCGGGCACACCCTTTAAGCTGTTGATAAGATTAATGTTAAACTCGGCCATCTCAAGAGAATCCTCTATCAGGCTCTTGTTGATATTATTAATCGCTATCATGTCCTGTACTGTGGTTCTGATTCTTCCATGAACCTCTGAAAGCCTCTGCTGAATAGCATCCTGTTCCTTAAGGAGATTAATAATGTCTCTTATTGTCAAAGTGTCAGCATCCTTATTAAGAACGACTGCTATATCCTTAACTGTTTCCGTTCTCGTGTGTTCAAGTGCTGCTATGTTGTCTGCAAGATACTGTTCTTTCGCCACAATATCCCTGAGAGCATCTATATCACCTTTAACGATTATCGGTGTCTTCTGTTTAGATATCTCAAAAAGCTTCACATATTCGTCATTCTCTTTTTCAAGAGTGTTCACCAATGTCTCAATAAGACTTGCCATTACTAAAATCCCTCTCTTCTGTCAATCATCCTAGATTCTTCCAAATTCCTGATAATTCTCAATCACTTTGTCAGCAAAGCTTTCTCCACTTACCTCGTAAGTCCCATTGTCAATTCTTGCCTTAATGTCTGCAACCTTATCTTCCCTGATGTCCCGGCTGTTCTTAACTGCCTGCTTTGCTGTCTGGAGAACCTTCCCAAACTCAGATATCTCTACATGATCACTTCTGGTAGCACCGGAAGTCTTCTGAGTCTTTAATTTGTTGTTTGTTTTGTACACCTGACCAATCTGGTTATACGCATCAATTCTCATAACACTCGCCTCCTTGCAAATATCCTTTCAATACTGTTATCGGTAAAAGATAGTATTTACATTAGAAGATATTTTAAAAAGTTTCCTACAAAACAAAAATGAGCTATCGTCATCCTGTTACAGACAACGATAGCTCAAAAATCATCTCAAATATTTAGCTGTCAAAGAATCTCATTCTCGCTCTTTCTCTCGGATCCTTTCTAACTGTATCCGTCCTCTCTTTGTGATACATATTGCCTAAGTTGTGAGCCATTTGATTCTTGCACTCTTCACAATACTTTCCTGTCTTAATTGTCTTTCCACAACATTCACATTCAACACCTACCACAGAATCATCTGTGAATACAAGTCTCTCTTCTCTTACCCACTGGTGAATCTGCTGCACAGACACATTATTATCCTCTGCAATCTTCTGAAGAGGAGCTGTTCTGTTCTCATTGATGTATTCCTTCACCTGTGAAAACTTAGCTTCAATCGCATCTCTACATTCAGGGCAAATCCTCGGTCCACTTATATAATTAAATAATCTTCCACAATCTCTACAATTCTTAACGTCCATATCACCATCCTCCTAAACTCCGGTTCCAATACTAAGGCTTACATAACATACCTTCGGAATGCCTGCTCTCTTCAAAACAGCAGCGCAGGCATCTATTGTA
>JBGVIE010000033.1:0-17226 GCA_045122895.1 Lachnospiraceae bacterium | reverse complement strand
ATATCCGAATGATGAAGGTCATAAGAAGATGCAGTTATCTGCCATCCCGCCTGTGGAATCTCTTCCATAGAGAAATCAAAAAGTGGCCTGTTATCAGTCTTAAACTCTACCTGTCCATCTTTTTTTAGAATCTCGTTGTATCTTGACATAAACTGGCGTGAAGTAAGTCTTCGCTTGGCATGTCTGTCCTTCGGCCACGGATCAGAGAAATTCAAATATATTCTATCCACTTCTCCCTCAGAAAATACATCACATATATCTTCTGCATCCATTCTTATAAACAGAAGGTTGTCTATTTCAAGCTCCCTTCTCTTCTCAACGGCTCTTATAAGCACACTTGAATATTTTTCAATTCCAATATAGTTAATCTCCGGATTATTCTGTGCAAGTGTAGTTATGAATTTTCCCTTTCCCATTCCTACTTCAATATAAATCGGATTGTCATTTCCGAATAGTTCCCGCCATTTTCCACGCTGTTTTTCCGGCTCATTTACCGTAAACTCGCTATCTGCAATAGCTTCTCTTGAACCTCTTACATTTCGAAGTCGCATATTATATAAAACCTCATTTCTTTATTTGTATGCATATCAAATACTATACAATAAAATTCAACAAAAAAAAAGTTAAATACTATAGATTTTTTTCATAAAAGTAGTATTATTTTAAATGGATATGTTTTTTTGTTTAAACATATAAATATTAATAATAAGGAGGCTTATGATATGGACAACCAAATCGATCAGGTAATTGCCGAATTATCCAAAATTGATGCTGCCGCTTCGAAAGTTATTTCTGACTCTGAAGCAGATAAAATAGAATACGAGCAACAAATCAATAATAAGATAAAAGATTTTGACAGACAGCTTGACCTGTCAGTCAAAAAAGAACTTGAGGAATTCGAGAAAAAGCTTATGTCCGAGAAAGATATGGAGCTTACAAAATTACGTGAGAATACAACAAAGGCCTTAGCTGATATGGACTCCTGGTACGAGAAGAACCACGAGCAGACAGTGAAAATGATTATAAAAGACCTTACGAAGGAGTGATTTAATTGAGCACACTTTTAGCCTACAGTGGCCTCGCTACAAAGGTTCGCGCTATGAAGAGTCGACTTCTTACCGACAGCGAGATTGAAGAAATTGCCGGTTTACGTTCTGTTACTGAGGTCGTTTCATATTTATCACATCATCCGGGCTACTCAGAGCTTTTCCAGTCTGTAGACAGCACTATGATGCATCGTGGTAATTTGGAAAAGATACTAACACTTTCCAGATACAAGGATTTTTCGAAGCTGTATAATTTTGCAACTATTAAGCAACGAAAATATTTACAGCTCTTCTTTATGAAATACGAGGTTGCACTCCTTAAATCTGTGTTCAGACAGATTTTTGAAGGAAAAAAAGTCATGGTAGACCAGTCTATCTTAGGCCCATATTTTGTAAAGTTTTCAAAAATCTCACTTGACCGGCTTGCTGAGACAGACAGTGTTGAGCAATGCCTGGAAGCCCTAAAAGACACGAAATTCTACACTCCACTACGACGTGTATACGAGCTTGGCAACGCAACTCTTTTTGACTACGAATTATGCCTTGACGTTCTTCAGTTTACACTAGTCTGGAAGAATAAGGGCAAATATTTAAGCGGTAATGACCTAAAAATAGTAACAGAAGACTATGGCTATCGAATAGATATCATCAACATCCAGTGGATTTACAGAATAAAATCCTACTACCATGTTAGTAATGCTGATATTTATTCTTATCTTATTCCTATTTATTACAAGCTGAAAAAACACGAGATCAAAGCTTTAGTGGAAGCCGAGAATATCAATGATATGAAGGCACTTCTTGCAGGCACCTACTATGGCAGTAAGCTTACAAGCAGCAAGGACTCTGAAAACCTTACACTTGAGCAGATGTACAGACAATTACTTAACAGATTTCACAGAAAAGCGACTAAGAATAACCCTTATTCATTGGCATGTGTAGAAAGCTATTTTTACCTGAAACAGAAAGAGATTTCAACACTAATAACAATGACCGAGTGTATACGATATTCTTACTCGTACGAAGAAATACTACAATTTATAAGATAATGGAGGTGAATAGTCAGTGATTGTAAAGATGAAATTTGTCAGCATTACAGGTCCGACAGATGATATTGACAGAGTAATAAACACCTATCTGTCAAAGTATGAGATTCATCTTGAGAACGCAATGCTTGAACATAGTGCTGTAAAGGATTTGCGACCTTATGTAGAAACAAATCCTTACAAAGATATGTACGCAAGAGCAAGCGAACTTAGAGGGCATTTTAAAGCTAATGAACCTGTAAGCAACATAGAAAGACTTAACGTGGATACTTCAAATCACATCGTTAAGAAAACCTTAGATAAAATATCAGGTTTGTCCTCTCAGATAGAAGGACTTAATCAGAAAAGAAAACATTACTCTGATTCCTACGACAAAATCAAACCATTCTTTGAATTAAAATACGATATGTCAAGTATTCTTGAATTCAAGAGAATCAAATTCCGCTTTGGGCGTATTCCAAAAGAATACTGGGCTAAGATGGAAGATTATGGATACAATGATTTAGCTACACTTTTTGTAAAGTGTACTACTGATAATGACTATGTATGGGGTGTTTATTTTGTACCCGAATCAGAAAGTGACAAGGTAGATGCCATATATACTTCTCTCCACTTCGAGAGAACTTATATTCCGGACGAATCAAAGGGCACTCCTGTTGAAGCATGTGATTATCTTTTAGGGCAGATTAAAAAAATCGACGAAAAAATCGAACTATTAAATTCCAAGATAAACGATTGTCTTGAACATGAAAAAGAGAATATCCTGGTAGCATATGAAAGAATAAAAAATGCATACGAAAATTTTGATGTGAGAAAGGTCGCTGCATGCACTAAAAATGATGGCACTGTTTTCTACATCATCTGTGGATGGATGTCCGAAACAGATGCAGCTGCTTTTTCAAAAGAATTAGAGCAGGATGACAACGTGGTATGCATTGTAGATGACGTTCCTGCTGACAGCAAAAAGATGCCACCTACAAAGCTTAAGAATCCTAAATTATTTAAGCCATTTGAGATGTATATCAGAATGTATGGCCTGCCGGCCTACAACGAAATAGACCCTACATTAATCGTTGCCTTAACATACTCATTTATTTTTGGTGTTATGTTTGGCGATGTGGGTCAGGGATTTTTACTTTTCCTGTGCGGGTTAATTATCTACAAGGTTAAGAACTTACAGCTTGCTGCTATCGTATCATGCGCCGGAGTCTTCTCCACGTTTTTCGGTTTTATGTTCGGCAGTATATTCGGATTTGAAGACATTATTGAACCGGTATGGTTACGACCTGCTGCCAAAATGTCGACAATACCTTTTATCGGAAAGCTTAACACTATATTTATAGTAGCTATCGCTTTTGGTATGGGAGTTATCATATTCACTATGATATTAAATATAATAAACGCTTTAAGAGCTCACGATATTGAGAGAGCATTTTTTGATACAAACGGTGTTGCAGGACTTGTATTCTACGGTGCCGTAGTTGCAACAATTGTTCTCTTTATGACAGGCAATAAACTCCCGGCAGGTATTGTGCTTGCAGTTATGTTCATTATTCCGCTCATACTTATCGCTCTTAAAGAGCCGATTGTAAACGCAATTGAGAAGAAGTCTAAGCTTCTTCCTGATACTGTAGGAATGTTCATTATGCAGACATTCTTTGAGATGTTTGAGGTACTTTTAAGCTACTTCTCAAACACATTGTCATTTGTCCGTGTTGGCGCATTTGCTGTCAGCCATGCCGCTATGATGGAGGTTGTTCTTATGCTGGCAGGTGCAGAGGCAGGTAATCCAAACTATCTCGTAGTAGTTCTTGGAAACCTCTTCGTAATGGGACTCGAAGGACTTATCGTGGGTATTCAGGTGCTTCGTCTTGAATATTACGAAATGTTCAGCAGATATTACAAAGGAAACGGACGTGAGTTCGTACCATTTAAACACAAATAATTATATACATTAGGAGGTCAAAAATATGACAGTTCAGATTTTATTAACAATAGCTTTATTACTTAGCATAGTAATTCCATTTGGTGCATTTTATTTCGGCGAGAGAAGCAAAGGAAGATACAAAAAATCTTTAGCTTTTAACGTTCTCACATTCTTTGGATTATTAATCGTAGGTCAGGTTGTTTTGTTCACCGGCAACGTACAGGCTGCTGAGGTGGCTGCTTCCGGCGGACTTAGTACAGGTCTCGGTTATGTAGCTGCTGCTTTATCAACAGGTTTATCTTGTGTAGGTGGTGGTATTGCAGTTGCAAGCGCTGCAAGTGCTGCTCTTGGTGCTATTAGCGAAGATGGAAGTATCCTTGGTAAATCTCTTATCTTCGTTGGTCTTGCAGAAGGTGTTTGTCTCTACGGATTAATCATCTCCTTCATGATTTTAGGTAAACTTTAATATGCAGTTATACCTTATAAGCGACAATATTGATACCTACACCGGTATGAGGCTTGCTGGAGTAGACGGTGTAGTAGTTCACGAAAGAAACGAATTAAAGGAAGCTCTTGAAAATGTAATAGCCAATAAAGAAATCGGTATTCTTATGATTACTGAAAAATTAAGCGGCGAATTTCCCGATATTATCAATGATATCAAACTTGGACGTCGTCTTCCTTTAGTAGTTGAAGTTCCTGACCGTCACGGTACAGGTAGAAGACCGGATTTCATCACTGCATATGTAAATGAAGCTATCGGCCTTAAATTATAATCAAGAAAGGTGTTGCTATTATGACAACTGAAGAAAAATTACAGCATTTTATGGAAGTATCTGTAAACACTGCTGCCATGGAAAGTCAGCGCATGATAGATGAATACAAAGCCGGAATGGATAAAATTTTTGAGGAGCATAAATCTCAGGCCTTAAAGGATGCCGATACTCGTAAAAAAACTGTAATGGATGGCTTAATTCGTAATTCAAGTAAAGATTTTTCAATGCAACAGCAGCATATAAAGAGAAAGCTTACACATAAGCAGGAAGAACTTAGAGAAAAGCTTTTTGCAGAAGTTGTTACTGCGTTAAACGCATACAAACAGACAAAGGAATATGATGACTTACTTGTAAAACAGATAAAAGGTGCTTTAGCAATTGCTAAGGACGAAGAGGTGAACATATATATCGACCCTGAAGATGCAGACAAATTGGAAACATTAAAGTCTGCAACAAAAGCAGAGATTTCAATTAATGAATTCTCCTTTATGGGCGGAATGAAAGCAGCTATTCCCTCAAAAAATATATTAATCGACAACTCTTTTGAATCAAAATTCACTGACGCAAAAGAAGCATTTATCATAACAGTTTAGGAGGTTTTAACGTGGATAATCAATACACAGGTAAAATATATGGTATCAACGGACCTGTCATCTACATCAAAGGAAAGACCTCCTTTAAGATGGGTGAAATGGTATTTGTTGGTGAAGAGAAGCTTGTTGGTGAGGTAATTTCACTTTCATCTGAACAGACTACTATTCAGGTATATGAGGAGACCTCAGGTCTTAAGCCGGGAGATTTAGTATACTCTACAGGAAGTGCTATTTTTGTTACACTGGCTCCCGGTATTTTAGATAATATTTTTGACGGTATCGAACGACCACTTGCTCAAATCGCCGAGTCTTCAGGTATCTACATCAACCGAGGTGTATCTGTTGATTCTCTTGACACAGCTAAAAAATGGGACGTTCATATGACTATCAAAGAAGGACAGACAGTATTTGGCGGAACAATCGTGGCAGAAGTTCCCGAGACATCTGCCATCGTTCACAAATCAATGATTCCACCTTACATAGAAGGTGTTGTTAAATCTGTCGTAAAAGATGGTCAGTATACTATAAACGACACGATCGCCGTTCTTACTCTTGATAATGGCTCTGAATACGAGGTGACATTATCTCAGAAATGGCCTATCAGAGTACCAAGACCAATTGCAAAAAGGTTCCCTGCTAACAAACCACTTGTAACAGGACAGCGTATCCTCGATACTCTTTTTCCTATCGCAAAGGGTGGTACTGCCGCCGTTCCCGGAGGTTTTGGTACAGGAAAAACAATGACACAGCATCAGATTGCAAAATGGTCAGATGCAGATATCATCGTATATATCGGATGTGGAGAACGTGGTAACGAGATGACACAGGTACTTGAGGATTTCTCAAAGCTTGTGGATCCAAAATCCGGCAATCCACTTATGGCAAGAACTACTCTTATTGCCAACACATCAAATATGCCGGTTGCTGCACGTGAAGCCAGCATCTACACCGGAATAACTTTGGCAGAATACTACAGAGACATGGGCTATCACGTAGCCATTATGGCTGACTCAACATCAAGATGGGCTGAGGCCCTAAGAGAATTGTCCGGTCGTCTTGAAGAGATGCCTGCAGAAGAAGGTTTCCCTGCATATCTCGCAAGTAAACTTTCTGCTTTCTACGAAAGAGCCGGATATATTGAGACACTTAACGGTCTGGAAGGTTCCGTATCCATAATCGGTGCTGTATCGCCACAGGGTGGTGACTTCTCAGAGCCTGTTACACAGAACACCAAGCGTTTCGTAAGATGTTTCTGGGGACTTGATAAATCACTAGCTTACGCCAGACACTTCCCTGCCATTCACTGGTTAACCAGTTATAGTGAATACCTTAACGATTTGGCTCCTTGGTATAGCGAGCATGTATCAGATAATTTCGTATCATGCCGTAACCAGATTCTTGCAATCCTTAACCAGGAAAGCAGTCTTATCGAAATCGTAAAGCTTATCGGTAGCGATGTGTTACCTGACGACCAGAAATTGACACTTGAAATCGCAAGAGTAATCCGACTTGGCTTCTTACAGCAGAACGCTTTCCACAAAGACGATACCTGCGTATCTCTTGAAAAGCAGTTAAAAATGATGGAGACTATTCTTTATCTTCATAAGCGTGCAAAAGCACTTATTGCTCTTAATATGCCTATGTCGATACTTAAAGAAAATGATATTTTTGAGCGTGTTATCGCTATCAAATACGATGTTCCAAATGACCGTTTAGATATGTTTGACGATTACATTAAGAAAATCGACGACTTCTACAACGATGTTATGAAGAAGAACGCGTAGATTCGGAGGTAAATATGGCAATAGAATATTTAGGACTCAGTTCCATAAATGGTCCTCTTATCGCTCTTGAAGGAATACAGGGAGCTGCCTATGACGAAATCGTAGAGCTTTCTGTTGATGGCAGCAGAGAGAAAAAATTGGGTCGTATTATCGAGATTTATGAAGACAAGGCTATTATTCAGGTATTTGAAGGCTCTGAAAATATGTCGCTCGTAAACACTCACACCAGACTTACAGGACACCCTCTTATGATGTCCTTATCACCAGAGCTTCTCGGAAGAACCTTCAACGGAATCGGAAGACCTATCGATGGTATGGGACCAATTATTTCAGATATAAAAAGAGATGTAAATGGTATGCCTCTTAATCCTGTAAAAAGAGAATACCCACGTAACTATATTAGAACAGGTATTTCAGCAATAGACGGACTTACTACACTTATTCGCGGACAGAAGCTTCCTATTTTTTCAGGAAACGGGCTTCCACACGACAGACTTGCAGCACAGATAGTAAAACAGGCATCTCTTGGAGATGAATCTAACGAAGAGCTTGTTGTGGTATTCGGTGCTATGGGTGTAAAATATGACGTAGCTGAATTTTTCAAGAGAACCTTTGCAGAAAGCGGCGTTTCCGAACACGTTGTTATGTTCCTTAACCTGGCTAACGATCCTGTTGTAGAGAGACTTATCACACCTAAGGTAGCACTTACAGCAGCAGAATATCTTGCTTTTGAGCAAAACAGGCATGTGCTGGTAATCCTCACAGATATGACTTCATACGCAGAAGCTATGCGTGAAGTATCATCTTCAAAAGGTGAGATTCCTTCAAGAAAAGGATACCCTGGATACTTATACAGCGAGCTTGCTACTATTTATGAACGTGCAGGTATCGTACATGGTAGCAATGGTTCTGTAACACAGATTCCAATACTTACTATGCCAAACGATGATATTACGCATCCAATTCCGGACTTAACAGGATATATTACTGAAGGTCAGATAGTACTTGACCGTTCACTTCATGGTCAGTCAATCTATCCTCCAATCAATGTTCTTCCTTCATTATCAAGACTTATGAAGGATGGTATCGGCGAAGGATATACAAGAGATGACCACCAGAGCATAGCAAACCAGCTCTTTTCTTCATACGCAAAAGTTGGTGAAGCAAGAGCTCTCGCCTCAGTTATCGGTGAAGACGAATTATCTCCTACCGACAAAAAATACTTAGCTTTTGGTAATGCTTTCGAGCACGAATTTGTTGGTCAGGCAGATTTCGAAAATCGTGATATTATCACAACCTTAAATCTTGGATGGAAGCTTCTTCATATGCTTCCAAAAGAAGAACTTGACAGAATCGATACTAAGATTCTTGAAAAGTATTATGATGCTACAGCCGAAACTGAAACACCATCAGAAAACGCATAAGGAGGCAGCCTATGAATCCAAATGCTTTTCCTACCAAAGGTAATTTAATATTAGCAAAAAACTCATTAGCTCTGGCAAAGCAGGGATATGAACTCATGGACAAGAAAAGAAACATCCTTATTCGTGAGCTTATGGAACTCATAGAGGAAGCAAAAGAGATACAGAGCGAAATCGATGGCTATTTTACAGAAGCATACAAATCGCTTCAAAAAGCAAACATCGAAATTGGTATCGATACAGTTGATTCCTTTGCCCACGCCACTCCTATAGAGAACACTGTAAAAATAAAGACAAGAAGTATTATGGGAACAGAAATTCCACTTGTTGAATACGATAAAAGCGCAAGTGAACATCCTTCTTTTGGTTTTTACAGCACAAAGGAATCGCTGGATATGGCAAGAGCCAGCTTTTTGAAAGTAAAAGAATTAACAATAAAGCTCTCTATGATCGAGAACTCTGCATACAGATTGGCATTTAATATCAAAAAAACACAAAAACGTGCAAATGCCTTGCAAAATATAACAATTCCAATGTATACTGAGTTGGTTACTTCCATCTCAAACGCTCTTGAAGAGAAGGAGAGGGAAGAATTCACCAGACTCAAAGTAATAAAACGTACTCAGGAAAAGAAAAGAGCCAAAGTAAACTAATTAAGAAAGGAATTTCCAAGCAATGAAGAGATTAACAGGATATGTACTCGCACTATTTTTTTTAATATCTTGCGTGTGCACAACTACTGCTTATGCCGATGTCACAACACTGAACAAAAAAGCGACACCACCGGAAATAGTCGCCGAAGCAGGTGTTGTAATAGAAGCCAGTTCAGGTACAGTTTTGTACAACAAGAATATGGATGAAAAGATGTATCCTGCCAGTATTACAAAGATTTTAACAACACTTTTAGCACTTGAAAATTCATCACTTACAGAACAGGTGACATACTCACATTACTCTGTTTTCTCATTAGAGCCCGGTGCCGCCAACGTAGCAATGGATGAGGGCGAAATCATCTCTATGAAGGATACGCTAAACGCGGTAATGCTTGCATCAGCTAACGAATGTGCAAATGCAGCCGGCGAACACGTTGCCAAGAAAACAGACGCATACAGCAAGAAAATCGCAAAGCTTTCCTCCTCTGGAAAAACATATGACGAATCAGAGGTTGCAATCAGTGTATTTGCAGATATGATGAACCAACGTGCCAAACAGGCAGGGGCTAAGAATTCGCACTTTAAAAATCCTAATGGTCTGTTTGATAAAGATCACTACACTACCTGTTATGATATGGCAATGATTATGAGAGAGGCAATAAAGAACGAAGCATTTTTAAAGCTTGAATCAAACTACTCTTACACAATCGGTAAGACAAACAAAATGTCTGAGGAACGACCTTTCACAAACCGCCATGCGATGATGAATCCTTATAAGCCAGAATACGACGAGACAATAATAGCAGGGAAGACAGGTTATGTAGACCAGTCTGGTAACACCCTTGTAACTGTATCAAAGCACGAAGACATGACTCTGATAAGTGTTGTTATGAAAACAGATACTTACAATGTATACAGCGACACAAAGGCTATTCTTGATTACGGCTTTAACAATTACGAGGCCGTTAATGTATCAAATGAAGAGAATCGATTTTCCCTTGCAGGAGATGATTTCTTTACATCAATCGGTACTATTTTTACAGATGATAAGCCACTGTTAGAGGTTGATGATACTAAGTCGGTAGTCTTGCCAAAGGGAGTAAGTTTCGACAAATTAAAGTCAGAGATTTCACTTGATAAGAGTTTGTTAGATAATGAGGATGCCATTGCAATCATTAAATACTACTATGGCAAACAGCAGGTGGGCTACACTACCCTTAACGTGTCAAAACAGGACAACACAGACGGCTTCAATTTCGGTCCATCAAAGCCCGTAGACAAAGAGACCGCCAAATCCTCTAACAAAAAGATTCGTGTTGACCTTAGAATTGTGTTAGCGGCTGTTATTGCAATAGTAATTATATTTTTACTGGTAAAATATGAGAGAAAATTACGTTTACAGGGAAACTCAAGAAGAAAAATACGAAAAGAGCGTTATGGTCGCAGGGGCTACAGACGTACTTCATCAAGAAGACGAAAAAGACCTGATACATATAACGTTCACCATCGTCACAGACATAAGAGATAAAAAAATGGATGCCTCAAAAATCGTGGCATCCGTTTTTTTATCTTGTAAATGTATACCTTGTGATATGATGATACTTATCACCGGCTCTGAGTATCGGCTGAACGAAATTGTTATGTGCCATAGCATTCGGAAAGTATTGCGCTTCCAGACAAAAGCCATCATGATTATTCATCCTGTATCCTTTTTTTCCAATAATTCCCTCTATGCTGTTTTCAGTATATAACTGAACACCAGGCAATGTAGATTCACAAATCAGGATAATTCCGCTCTTATCTCCCACAACTCTTGCCACCTTCTTAGGTACATCATCACCATTGTAATCTCTAATGACAAAGTTATTATCATATCCACCATACCATTTAACCTGTTCATAATCACTAAGAATATCCTGACCTATTCTCTTTCCCTCTCGGAAATCAAGAGGTGTTCCCTCGACACTCAATATATTTCCATTCGGGAAACAGTACTTGTTACTTTCTGTGAATTCATCCGAATATATCGTAAGAGTATGGTTTAACACATTGCCATTCCCCGTTCCATTAAGATTGAAATACGTATGATTAGTTATGCTGCAAAGCGTATCCTTATCAGTATATGCATTATACTCAATCTGAAGTGTATTTCCATCCTTGTCAGGTACAAAAACGCCAAGAAGTGTGGCACCAAAGTCAGAAATCTCAAATCCTATGCCATTCTCTTCCACACATCTGTAAATATGTGCTTCTTCACCTTTTCTCGTCTTTGCGAAATTCCTTTTCTCTATAGTAACCACACTAACCTCCATTCCCTATCATTATCCATAGTGTTTATTTATTCTCGTCTATCGTCTCCGTAAGTGCATTAGAGATATCCGTCGCATCATCGCTTACAATAAATGCAACGACATTTTCCAATGAAACAATCTTAGCCGCTTCTATTTTTGATACCTCTTTAGCATCATACTGCTTAAATTGAGTCTTTCTGGTATCCTGCCTTTTTAAAAGAGCTTCCTTTAATGCCTTTACATCCTTCTCATCTTTTACCTTTATTAGCAGGAACTCATCTGCCGTTCCGGAAACTGAATATTTGATAGCGTAATCATCTACTTTATCATAATCGAATTCACATAAATATTCAAACCATTTCTTATCCTCATCATCACCTTTTTTTAATGTCTCTCCATCTGGAAAATCTTTTACTTTCTCAATAGTTTTTGACAATAAATCTGATGCCGGCATTTTTATCTTTGACTCTTCTTTTTTCTCTTTTTTTGAACCACAGGCACAAAGACAGACTGTCAAAACTGCTATCATAAGCAGACATATTAATTTTGATATTTTCTTCATATGCTTATCTCCATTCTTTTAACCCACCGGAATAGTATCTTCTATAGTCTGGATATTTTCTATGTTCTGCATATCTTCCATACCCATAGTATCTCCCATACCTTCATAATTTGATTTGCCAAACAAATCATCTAATATCTTCACTAAATCTTCATCAAGTGTTCCATTATCCTTAGACTCTCCGTTATTAAATCTTTCAATAGTAATACCAAAAATTGCATTACCTGATCCATCTACAGAATTGGTAACGTTTGCATACATTTCTTCAGGATTTATACAGGAAATTCTCTCCTGCATAGAATTAAATAATAACATACACTGTTCTAATTCTTTATCACTCTTATTACCTACGTTTATGTATATTTCTTTTTTATTCTTATCATCACAGATTTTTTTCACAAGCTTAGGAATCTTCTTCAAATCAGATTCTTCTACTGCATTCATAACTGCATATGAATAAGTAGTATCCTCTGCCTTTGGAAGGTCACTTGAGTAAAAGTCGTGTCCATCCTTGAACGCTGATTCTGTAAGGTTAAAATTAGTATGAGCTGCTGTTGTTCCTGCATCGAATGTTACATCTACATAATACCATTTATCTTTTTCAAGCTCAACCAAATCCCATGAATGTGACAAATCAACATCATGCACCACTTTGCAATCCATATCAAGCATATTCATAAACATCTTGAATGTGGTTGCAAAGCCTACACAAACAGATTTCTTATATTTTAGAACTCCATATGGCTTATAGCAGAATTCTGTAGAACCCGGTATTGCAGCAAGAGATGAACTGTCAAAAGAAAGATTCTCTGCCATCCAGTCATGAATTGCAAGCTCTTTTTCATAATTCGTCATTCCATCCTTCACAACTTTATCTATAACTTCTTTAGCCATCTTTAATGTTTCTTTTTCTTTATCATCAAGCTTAGACTCATCTCCTGATTTATATGCATCAGATATCTTCTTTGTATCGGTTATTAAATATTGATCACCAATTGTTACAAATTCGTCTCCCTGCACTTTATCAGGATTAACGAATTTTTCTACTTCGTTTACTTTCTTCTCCATCTTAGCAATCTGTGAATTAAGACTGTCAATCTTATCAATCATCTTCACATTTGACATAACACTAACAGTTGTCCCTGCCAGTAAAATAATTGTAGCTACTCCGGCTACTACACATACGACTTTTTTCTTCATTTTGTTATTCCTTTCTGTCTTCGTATTGTAATGATTCGAGTTAAATACTAACACACATTAACAGTATTTTCCATTTCAAATTTTTTATTCTTTTTTATCAATTTATTTACAGAAAAATTAAATATGTTATTTTATTTTCAAAAAAATTACATTAAATTTCATATTACTATTGTCTGTATATTTTATATGTAGTATAATTAGTATATATCAAAATAGAAGATGTTATTAATAATGAATGGAGGTTTACTTATGGTTGATAACGATTTATCACTTGGTAAGAAGGTAAAAGAGCTTCGTTTAGCACATTCTCTCACTCAGGATCAGGTTGCAAAGGCACTTAATGTCACACCCGGATATATAAGCAATGTTGAGAATGAGCGAATCAGTATGTCGCTTAGAGTTCTTATTTACTATGCAAGACTTACAAATTCTTCTCTTGATGCTTTGGTTGGAAATATTGACCCGGATTATCGCGAAACAGCATTGGACAATGAGATTTCCAGATTGACCAGAGATTTAAGTAATGATCAGAAACAGAAGTTAATTAAAACGTTAAAGGTTTGGACCGAATAATCACAAACAGCGCCACACTTAGTGTGTAGCGCTGTTTTTTAATACTTTTTAAATCCCAGATTATTTATTTTTATTATTTTGTTCCATGCATCAAAAGCCTTTAAAACGACTTCATTAGCATTTTTTTCATAAGCAGCTTGATTTTTCCCAGATGCTTTCGTAACTTTTAGCGGAACTTTATACGTTTTTGAATAATTTGCTCTGCTGATATCTGCCTCCCCATAGAAATATGAACCATTTGTATTATTTATGTACATTACCTGTGTAGGAACAGTATGTGCACCATTACGTGGTATTATAATAGTAATAAGATATGTTTTTTTTGCACCGTCATACATATACTTAAATTCAAATTCTTTTTTTTCTTTGATATATGTAAGACTATACATTCTATTAGGCGTTTCCTTGAATATTGTTTTATATCCGTTCGAATTTACCACACCTTTTTCACATATTAGTTTGTACATGTAATCAAAATTACTTATCACTCTGACGTTGCAGACGTACTCTTTTTTCTTATAAGTCGCTTTAACTACCGCTGTTCCTTTTTTTAAAGCTTTAATTCTTCCCTTGGAGTTCACACTTACTACTTTGCTATTTGATGTCGACCACTTAACAGATCCTGTCGCACCTTTAAGCGATAACGTTACGCTCTTTCCAACCGGAATCTCTTCACTCTCACTGCTTAATGCTATCTTTGTTGCCGCATCAACACTTCCATCACCAATCGAAACTATTACCATCACTAATATCAATAAAATAATCCTGCTAATCTTTTTTCTCGTCATTAATTTCTCCTTCTATTATATCTTCATTCAGTGTACTCTGACGTCTTCTACGTCTTCTCTCTCTAATTGCCAACTGCTTCTGGTATACTTCTGATGCGCCCTCCATATCCGTAAGCTTTACTGTCTTAACCACATACACCCTGTCATCATCAGTTTTTTTCATTCTGATTTTGCCTTTTATAAATCCATGTGTTTCACACTCTCCGAGATAATAATACACCTTGGAGTTATCTGAGAACCAATTCTCTAATTTGTTAACCTTACATGGTTCATCGGGGTGAAGCTTCTGACATTCATAGCATCTGACAGTTCTAACCTCTCTATCAGCAAGTGCTCTCTCCTTACTTGAAAAAAGTCTTGTAATGTATTTTGAATAATTATCATACACGACATAAATTTCCTGTTTTTTATTTGATGGTTTTTTAAACAAATCAATCGAAAAATTGCGTTCTATTATTCCGTCAAATTTAATTTTTTTCATTACTTTTACGGTGTATTTCACATCACTTAACGCATGATGAAAGTCATCTTTTCTCTTAATCTTTAACACTTCAACAGCCTTCTCAAGGGAGCTTCGAATTTTCCCATCCTCAAATCGTATACTGAATAATTTTTGAATATCAAGATACTTAAATGGCAATGGAAATTTGTACGGAAGATTATAAAATTTAATATTCTTCTGAAGCTCTGTTAAATCCTGTGTTCCCCAGGTACAAAACATATAATCTTCCCCACACCATTCTAAGAAATCCTTAATTACCTCTTCAAAATATCTTCCTTTTTCTTTCAATTCCTTCATATTAAATCTTGTTATCTCAGATATCTTAGAATGCATCTCGTCATATACCTGTGGCTTTACCAAACCATCAAAAGAATCTACAACGTTTAGACTTCCATCAAGCTTGACTGCTCCAATTTCAATTATTTCAAAGGGAAGATCTTCAATAGAATCATTCTTTCCATACGGACTTTGATTCCATTCTAAATCTAAAACTACATAATTCATTTTTTCTCCTACCAAGATAAAGGGATGCTAATCTCCTGGTTATTTTATTGTATTGATGCAAAAAGTGCTGCTATCTCATCTGCACTTAACTGCTTGTTCGGGTCTTCACTTACCGGCTCTACCTTTATCTCTTCTACTACTGGTTCCGGCTCTGATTCGGTTACTATTTCTTCCACCTCGGGTTCCGGCTCTGGTTCTGTTGCAATTTCTTCCACCGCCAGTTCCGGCTCAACTACAGTTTCCTCTACAGCCAGTTCCTCCACCTCATGTTCAGATACCATATCTTTAACTACACTGTCACTAAGCTTATCCTTTATGCTCATCAACTCTTCCATATTCTGAATATTCTTAATATCTTCAGATAGCTTTTCAATAAGCTTGATTATCTCATTCTTAGCTGCTGTTACACTCTCAGATATTGTTTCATCAGAAATCTTAATCTCTGGTATTTTTACTTCAGGAACATTAACATCAGGCACCTTAATCTCCGGTATCTTAATCTCTGGAATAGTAATATCAGGGAGCTTAATCTCTGGCACATTAACAACCGGTGCCGGTATCTCTGGCATTGAAACATCAACGGTATTAACAGCCTCCAAAATCGCATCACTATTTTCTTTATTCTTCTTGATAAGAACTTTAGCAATAGATTTCTCATTGTCTATTATTGTTTGAACTTTTTCCTCAAACAATTCGTTGAAATTGTCATTCTGTGTTGTGATATTCTTTCCATTTAAATAAATTGCTTTCTGAAGTTTCAGAATCTCTTCTAGATACTGATTGTCATCACCATACGATTTATTATCGGCTTTTGCAGATATTATCTCATCCACAAGAAAAGCAAATGATATTGCAACCAGTAATCCAACCGCTCCAATTACAACATACTGCTTGCTAAAATTGGTAATGCAATATAATTCTGCAATAAACGACCCCATCGTGCTAATAGCATATAACATAATAAAAATCTTGCTTTTAAAAGTTTTGTCCTTCTTCTTTGCACCCATATGTAAAACCTCCTCGCAATCCACAATACATAGTTACATTATACTATATATTCCAGCCATTTAAAAGCAAATCTAATTTCATTGACTTTAATTTTTCAATTTGTTATAATATTTTTTGTAACAATTTCTGTTCTCATAGTTAAATGGATATAACAAGCGCCTCCTAAGCGCTAGTTGTGGGTTCGATTCCCGCTGGGAACGTTCTTTTTAAGCAGTAATGGCGATGAAATCATTACTGCTTTTTTCCTATTATCAGATTTACATCCTTTACCTCTATTACATTTACGTTATCTACATTATCCATCATACTAACCTCCTATGTCGGAGCAATTTATTGCGTGTGAAAAATCGGCGCATCGGCGCGATTTTTCACACTAGTCCTCCAAATCCTTTACCTTTGAGAAGTCATATCTCTTTATCGCTATAATACTCCACACTGCAAGCACCACTATGGATACCGCAAAATACAGATACGAATTCCCCATAGGTACTATCCTCTCTCTTGCAAGCTCCCTGTAATGCATCCACGCCAACGCATTGCTTACAGGAAAAT
>JBGVIE010000032.1:0-3814 GCA_045122895.1 Lachnospiraceae bacterium | reverse complement strand
GCTATCACTAGAATGGTCGTCGCCTTGAGCGATTTTATAATGACTAAGTGGTATGTGATTATAGCTGTTGTAGTTGCTGTTGTGGCAGTGTTTAAAATGTTTGCCAGTACGGAGGGCGGTAAGTATGCCTTGTCCGATTTTAAGATGAAGGTTCCAGTGTTTGGAACACTTACAATTAAGTCGGCAGCAGCTTCTTTTGCAAGAACCCTCGCTACACTTACAGCAGCTGGTGTATCTATGATAGATGGTCTTGAGATTGTGTCAAGAACTATGGAGAATCTCAGATTTAGAGATGCAGTGTTAGAAGCTAAGGAAAAGGTTGCGCAAGGTAGGCCTTTGTCAGAACCGTTAAAGGCTAGTAATGTATTTCCACCGATGATGGTACATATGATTGGTATCGGTGAAGAGACGGGTAATATGGAACATATGCTTGAGACAGCGGCTGGTTATTATGAAGAAGAGGTTGAGAATACAGCAGCACAGGTTGCTACACTTCTTGAACCAATGATTATCGTAGTTATGGCTGGCATTGTAGGTACAATTATTATGGCTGTACTTATTCCTATGTTTGGTATGTATTCTATCGCAGGAGGCGACGAAGTGTAGGAGGTGCTGGAATGAAAAATAAAGACAAAGGTTTTTCATTGATTGAGCTTATTATTGTGATTGCCATAATGGCGGTACTTGTTGCGATTGTTGCACCGAATCTTACTAAATACTTGGGAAAATCAAAAAGAGGAACAGATCTTCACAATGCAGATGACTTGGCTAATACCATATTGACCAGCATAATGGATTATGAAGTTAATTATGGTAATTTTATTCCGGCAGGAGGGCCAAGTGTCAGCTTGACATGGGTTGGGAGAACTGTTACTGGCGGACCGGCACCGTTCAATGCAATGGTTGATGGTATGGTTACAAAAGACCCTACAAGTCAGGAAACCGGAGCGTATGCAACGGCTTCGGTGTCACTTAAGACAACGGATCCTAAGGATGGTTATAATATACTTGTGATTATTGGCAATACAAGTGTTGCTAGATGATTAAATAGTTAAAAATACTCGAAAGAGTGTTTTGATAAAAAAATATAAAAAAGAAAAGGAGTGTTGATTTTTATGAAAAAAACAACAAACAACAAAGGTTTCTCGTTAATCGAGCTTATTATCGTTATTGCTATTATGGCAGTATTAGTAGCGATTATTGCTCCAAACTTAACAAAGTATCTTGGTTCTTCTAAGAAGAATACAGACAAGAAGAATGCTGATGAATTAGCATCACAGATTCAGACATGTATTACAGACTATGAGACAGAAAACGGATACATTGGTGCTTGCAATATTACTTGGAGTGCAACTGGTGCATCAACTTCTAATGCTACATTCCAGTCAATGCTTAATGCAGCTATTACATCTTCTACAGCAAGTAAGGAAGTTACAAACTCATATGCAACAGCAACTGTAGCGTTAAAAGGTTCTACAGGTGCAGATGGTTACACAATCACAGTTTATCTTGGAAACGCATCTGTAACAAAATAGTTATTTATTAAGGAATGGGGCAATGGAAATATTTTATTTGATAGTATGTGTCGTATTTGGCATACTAGTAGGAAGTTTCTTGAATGTGTGCATTTATCGCATACCTAAAAATGAGAATATTGTAGTTGTTAATTCCCATTGTATGACATGTGGAAAGCAGATAAAGTGGTACGATTTAGTACCACTTATCAGCTTTTTAATGTTAGGCGGTAAATGTAGATATTGTAAGACGAAGTTGTCATTACAGTATCCTATTGTTGAAGCTGCTAACGGATTATTATATGGGATTATAGTGTTTGTTAACGGCTTTAATATTGAAAGCATTTTATATTGTTTATGTTCATCAGCTCTTTTGGCACTTAGTGTTATTGACTGGAGAACATTTGAAATACCAATTGTATTTAATTATTTTATTTTTGCACTTGGTTTAATAAGATTATTTACAGACTTAGGGCATTGGTATAACTATGTTATAGGTTTTTTTGCTGTAAGTCTATTTTTACTTATATTGTATATCGCGACCAAAGGAAGAGGAATTGGTGGCGGTGATATTAAACTCATGGCAGTAGCTGGTTTGCTGCTAGGGTGGAAGCTGATTATCCTTTCACTCGGAATAGGGTGTATATTAGGTTCAGTTATACATTTGATCCTTATGAAGGTTCAACAAAAAGATAGAGTCCTTGCTTTCGGACCATACCTATCGATGGGTATATATATATCCATGTTATATGGAGACCAGATAGTAAGCTGGTATTTGAACATGTTTTAATGTCCGGGGGACATTATCTAAAATAATTGACAAAACTATGAGGGAGGCTACAACATGGCAGCAAAAGTATTAACCATAGAAATCGGGAACGATTTCATCAAAATTTGTGAAGCACAACAATTAAAAGGAAAAACAGTTACAGTACATAGTGCTGTGCAGGTGACTACACCGGATGGAGCAGTTGAAGATGGTATCATCAGAGATATGCCGGCAGTAGTAAAGGCAATTAGAAACACGATGACTGATGAGCAGATAGTTGCATCAAGTGCAACATTCATCTTATCTTCAGCCAGAGTAGTTACAAAGGAAGTAATTCTTCCGGTAGTTAAAAAGGACAAAATTCAGGAAATGATCAATGTTAACGCATCTGAATATTTCCCTGTAAACATAGATGATTATGTATTATCTTACACAGTTCTTGAGACTAAGAATACTAAGGAAGAGAAGAAGACAAGACTTCTTGTATTCGCAGCTCCGGAAATGATGGTAAAAGGATATTACGAATTGGCAGCGGATTTAGGACTTAAAGTTAACGCTGTAGACTATATTGGTAACAGTACATTACAGTTAATTAAGATTCAGATTGATGAGAGACCTACTCTTGTAATCCAGATGGGAATGGACTCAACAATCGTCAGCGTAATGAACAACAAGGTATTACAGTTACAGAGAACTGTTCCATATGGTGAATCATTACTTCTTAATGCGATAATGGAAGACAAAAAAGTATCAGCTAAAGCAGCTGTAGAACTTATGGGTCAGGCTAAGATGGTTAAAGCATCTCTAGAAGGTGATAAGATTACTGAATCACTTAAGTACCTGGTAAGTAATGTTAACAGAGTAGTTGAATACTATACAGGCAGAAATGCAGAAGCACCGCTTCAGACAGCAGTTATTCTTGGTGATGGTGCAGAGGTACTCGGTCTTGATGAACTCTTTACTAACGAACTTAACTTACATACAGAACGAGTTACATTACTTAAGAACGTAGAATCATATAATAGAATTAAGTTATCTACATCATTATTAAAGATGTATATGGCTAACGTGGGAGCTACAATTTCACCTATCAATTTCCAGACAAAGGAAATGCAGGCTGCGAAGGGTGGAAAGAAGACAGATAAGAAGGAAAGCTCTAAGTCATATTATGTAGTGGCTGGAGCATTAGTAGTTGTGGCTGCCGGATTATTCGCAGTGCCATTTATGCAGTACAAGTCAGTAGAATCTGATAAGAAGGATTTAGAAGATCAGATTAATTCAATCAGCGAAATCAATGCTATTGTCAATGATTATTATTCAGCAAAGGATAAGTTTGATGATTTGAACGGATTTGATGCACTAACAGTTAATGACGAAGAATATATTGTTGAATTTATCAATACTTTAGAGAAGATTATGCCTTCTGATATGAAGATAACAGCTCTTAATACTACATCAGGTCTGACAACTATGAATGTGACATGTAAGGATAAAACACAGGTTGCAGATTTTATAACATCTCTCAAGGAAG
>JBGVIE010000031.1:0-63899 GCA_045122895.1 Lachnospiraceae bacterium | reverse complement strand
TGTCGCCTCTGTCTTATTAAGGCTTATTGAAACTACCTCTTCTGGCTTCGTCGTCTCCTCTGGCTTCGTCGTCTCCTCTGGCTTCGTTGTCTCCTCTGGCTTCGTTGTCTCCTCTGGCTTCGTTGTCTCCTCTGGCTTCGTCATCTCCTCTGGCTTCGTCGTCTCCTCTGGCTGTGATGTCTTCTTTTTAACCACTATTGTACACACAGCTTTTTTCTTTCCATCTATTGTGGTAACTATAATTCTGGCTGTTCCTGTTTTTTTCGCCCTTACTTTTCCTCTGCTGCTTACTGTTGCCACGCTCGGCCTACTCGATCTAAATGTAACTACATTTGCTGCCTTACTTGGATTTACTTTTGTCTTAAGTGTAAAAGTCTTTCCAGGGTTTAAAACTTTTTTTCTGGCATTAAGTGATACGCTCTTGACAGACTTTTTAGCCACATACACTGTTACTATCTGCTTTGCACCTTTAACTGCACCCTTTTTTCCTTTTACGGTAATCTTTGCTTTTCCTGTTTTTTTAGCTTTTACGATTCCCCTGACGCTTACTGTGGCAACACTTCTTCTGCTTGAACTGAAGGTAAAGTTTGACGCTTTTGATGTAAGTGACATTTTAAAGTTCTTCTTTTTGTCAAGAGGAATGACCACTTTTCCTTCTGTGGTGTTCTTTACAATTACATTTGATTTAACATTCAGTGTTAATGTTTTTGCACGTGTTGCTGCCTGTGCCATAGTTCTTGGTGTTGTAAGTGATGTAAACACCATGGCTGCACACAACACTGCTGACAACAGTCTTTTCCCTTTTTTCATTGTTCTCTCATCCTTTCTATTACCTATTTGATTTCATTCTTTTCAACCCCGATAATCTAATACTCATCTATTATCATATCTCTATTTGTGACTAATAGCAATTGGTAATGTTCACAAAATGTTAATATTATTTTCATACATAAGTTACAATTTTCTCTTTTGTACTACTTTACAACTGTAATAGCCCCAGATGAATTTATTGTGATTTTACCAGCATCACTCCAACATTCAGTGTTAATGTTTTTGCACGTGGTGCTGCCTGTGCTTTGGTTGTTGGTGTTGTAAGTAATGTAAACACCATAAATAACAAACTGAAAGTGCAGATGTTTTTTACACCTGCACTTATAAATTATAGTGAAAACTTCTCAATTCCACTGTTTAGAGATTCTACTATCTCTTTTATATTGTCAACTTCTTTTGCAACATCATCCATAATAACGGTAACTTCTGTAACTGACGCACTGTTTTCCTGACTCGATGCAGCATTTTGTCCAGCAACATCTGAAAGCTTTTCTAGCACATCACAGATATGATTGCGAATTCCTACCATTTCATCTATCTTCTCTGATATATATTTAATATCAGAAAGAGATGTGTCCACTTCCTTCTTAACATCATCAAATGCCTTTTCAGTATTTTTAATATAATTATCCTGCTGTCTGATAATACTTGTAACTTCCTCCATTGTCTTTACAGAATTTTGTGAATTGAAAATCAATTCTTCAATAATCTTGGTCGTCTCAGACGCTGCATCGGAAGACTGCTTTGCAAGAGATGAAATTTCTCCTGCTACAACTGCAAATCCCCTACCTGTTTCTCCTGCTCTTGCTGCCTCAATAGAAGCATTAAGTGCCAATAGTGCCGTCTGGTCTGCAATATTTGTAATGACATTGGCAAATGACTGAATATTGCTTATTGAATCATTAGTTGCTTTTGTCTGTGCCTCGTATTCATTAAATGCATTCCTTGTCTTATCATTAATTATGCTCAGTTCATACAGAATTTCAACTGCATCATTACTTGTCCTATTCATATTGTTAGCACGATTTTCCAAATCTTTTGCTGCATCACTTGCATCACCTACAATATGACCAAGCTTTTCCATTTCATCCGATGCATTCAAAGTATCCTGTGCCTGCTTTGTCGCTCTTGTTGCAATTTCATTAATTGCACCTTCAACCTGACTAATATATGATACTGTGTTTTCCGAACTTGAGGCAAGCTGTGTAGATGAATCAGATAACTGCTTTGCACTGTCAGAAATTGATCCTATCATATCAAGAAGATTCTCTTTCAGACCAGCCGTACTCTTAGAAAGATTTCCAACTTCGTCTTTTCTTCCTATACTCTTCTTATCAATATCAACGTTTAGATTTCCATCTGCAATCTGTTCTACGATTTCAATACTCTTTTGTATTGATTTTGAGATACTTCTGGCTCCTAATATACATACAATAACCATCATTACAATTATCGCTGCAATAGCTACAATAAATACTCTTGTAACAAAATTTACACTTGCCTCTACTTTGCTGACAGGTTTACCCGCAAAAACCATTCCGATGATTTCACCGTTGCTTTCCTGTAAAACAGGTATGTAATATCCAAAATACATCTCACCTTCGACCTGTACGCGATTCGTGAATACATCATTTCCATCGTTAAGTACATTTTCTACAATAAAATCACCTGCCGGAGTTCCTTTTATCTTATTGCCCTCCTCATCCACAAGAGAAGTTACAAGTCTTTTATCTCCGTAAAAAAATGTAAACTCAATTCCTGTCTTTTCAGATAAATCATCAATAAAGTTCTCTGACAGTGAAACATTGTACGAACCCTTCCACACGTCACCTGCTGAGTTAACAAAATAGTCACCCTGATTCTGGTCGTATGCAGCCATAAGTGACTTTGCTGTCGCCCTAAGCTCACTCTTCGTATCGTCAAGTAGCTTTTCTTTTACCACCGTATTGTTAATTATCAGTGCAATTACACACATAGTCAGCACTGGAATTACAGCTATTAATATTACTTTATATTTTAATTTTAAATTAGAAAAAAAGTTCATTTTAATCTGCTCTCCATTCCTATTTTTTCCAATCAACTTCCGCTACATTGTGGTAATACCAATTAATTCCACCAGTTATTGTAGCATCGTCAAGTGTCTCTCCTTTTTTACCTACTGTTTTTCCTTCATTAGTCTTTAATTCACCATCAAAAACATTGTATTCTCCCGAAATAATTTTCTGTGATTCTTCGCTGACAATTTCAGCAGTACCTTCTGCGCACAAATCAGACAGACTTGTCAGTCCCACAAGGCTCTGGTCCATACCGCTATAGTAATTTTCTCCATCATAATCACCATTAATTATACTGTTAACATATGACGTATAATATGCTCCCCAGTTCCATATTACTGATGTAATTGTAGCATTAGGTGTCTCTTTGCTCATGTCTGAATTGTATCCTATTGACCAGGTTCCATTATTCTCTGATGCCACCTGTGGAGCTGTCGTGTCTACATGTTGTGCCAAAACATCACAATCCATATCTATAAGAGCTCCTGCAGCCTGCTGCTCTGCCTCCGGATCAAACCACGAATTAGTAACCGCAACATATACCTGTGCATTAGGATTAACCTTCTCAACACCTATTGCAAATGCGTCAACACCGCCCGTACATTCACTATTATCACTACCCATCGCAGATACATAACCAATCTTATTGCTCTTTGTCTTTAATCCCGCCACAAGTCCGGACAGATATCTTGCCTGATAAATTCTTCCGAAATAATTCGTAAAATTCTTACCGTTACTCTTATATCCTGTACCATGCGCAAAATATATATCAGGATATTTTTCAGCATAGGATTCAGTCAAATCCATATATCCCCAACTTGTTGTAAACACAACGTTGCATCCTTCTTCTATCAGTTCGTCAAAAGCTTTTTCTATAGCTTTAGTATCTGTATCGTCAACATTGTCTTTTCTTATCACCTGTTCTTCCTTGAGACCAATATTCGATATCATACTTCTGATACCAAGTTCATGAGCATATGTATATCCTGATTCATCTTCTGAACTGCCTATGTACATTACACCAACCTTGATATCATCTTTTGCAATCACCTTAAGACCTGCCTTATTAAGCTTGTCTGTCTTTTCTTCTTCGCTCGCTTCCACATCCTTATTGGCATTGTTCTGCACGTCTCCAGCATCAGTTTCACTCACATTATTGGATACGACATCAACGATAACATCACTTCCACATCCTGTCATACACAATACAACAGACGTCAAAAATGCTACAATAACTCTCTTCTTCATGTCTTTCCTCCTAATTAATTTTATAGTACATATTTATTGTTAGATTATAGCATTTTTCTGCAAAAAATCAATAGAATCCTGGTAAATAAAAAGTGTAAAGTCTTCAATATTTCAATAAAGACTTTACACCTTAGATTATTGTTATTTAATCTTGTAAACTCGTTTCAATATCTTCAATTTCTTTTAGATATTCTTTTTTTAACTTTTCATACTCTTCATTTTCAAGCAATTCAAGTTTTCGTTGTAATTCTGTAAGTTGTTTTCGTAATTCATATTTGAATTGGATGTCAGTTGGCATATATTCATCACTCACTTTCAAATCACCACCTTTTCAAGTGGTATTATATCATAGTGTAAAGCCTTTATTCAATTATCAAAGTGCTCTTTCGTATGGTAAAATTTTGTTCTGCAATAGATACTATTTGAAAATAAATGATTTCACAGCCGAAATGGCAGATATATAGAAATCCTTAGAATCAATATTAATTATATACTACAAATTACATATTTTCAATATTTTTTTTATTGGATATACAAAAATAGCTGTCATTGTTACACAATAACAGCTATTTCTATACTATTTAATAAACCCTTTCATCTCAAGGTAAGCCTTTATCAATTTCACACTATTGTCAATTCCAACCTTTTCACTATTTATAGTAAGATCATAGTTAACAGGATTAGTCCAATAATTGCCATGTGTATAATACTGATAGTAATCAGCTCTGTACTTATCCGTATTCTTGATTGTTGCCTCAGCCACTTCCTTTGTAACACCCATATGCTGTATAGTTCTCTCAAGACAAAAGCTTCTTGGTGCCTCAATGTAGACACTAACTACATTTTGTCTTCCACGAAGCACATAATCTGCACATTTTCCTACAATACAGCAACTCTCTGTGTCAGCCAGGTTATTGATGATTTTCTTCTGATATTCAAACAGTGTATCATCTGATACGAACTTTTCATTTCTTGATATATAGCTCTTAGCCCTTGGCAAACCTTTAAGAAAACTTGAAAAACCACCATTACTTCGTATCTTTTCGTCTACTGATTTAAACAGATTTTCATCAAGGCCGCTGAGCTGTGATGCCAATGTCAGAATTCTATTCTCATAGCAACTTATTCCAAGCTCTTTTGCCAACTTTGATGCAATTTCCTTTCCACCAGTACCAAAACCCCTGGCAAATGTAACAACAAAATTATCCATAATTAATCACGTTCATCCTTTCCACATCTTTATTAATTCTCGATATATCTCTTTAAAAATTCTTTTGTTCTAGGATTCTTAGGATTAGTAAACAATTCTTCCGGTGGTGCATCCTCTGCAATATAGCCCTGATCCATGAAAATAATTCTTGAAGATACATCTCTTGCAAATCCCATCTCGTGAGTCACAATAATCATAGTAAGACCGGTTTTTGCTAATTTCTTCATAACATTTAGCACTTCACCAACCATTTCAGGGTCAAGTGCCGATGTTGGCTCATCAAATAACAGCACTTCCGGATTCATACAAAGACCTCTGGCAATTGCAACTCTCTGCTTCTGACCACCTGATAACTGTGATGGCTTTGCATTAATATATGGTGCCATTCCTACCTCTTTGAGATGTGTGATTGCTCTCTCGTATGCTTCCTCTTTAGAAATGTGAAGTACTTTTCTTGTTCCTACCATACAGTTTTCCAATACCGTCATATTGTTAAAAAGATTAAAAGACTGGAATACCATTCCGACTTTTGAACGGTATTCGTTAATTTCTTTCTGCACATCTCTTATCTCTTTTCCATGATAAAATATTTTACCTGTAGTCTGATGCTCTAATCTGTTCACACATCTTAACAAGGTTGATTTCCCTGAACCTGATGAACCAAGTATACAAATCACTTCTCCCTTATCAACTGAAAAATCTATTTTTCTAAGTACTTCATGATCTCCGAAAGATTTACTTAATTCTTTAATTTCTATTATGTTTTTTTCACTTTTTCCGCTCATAAAAATCCTCCATTTCTTTACTGTCCATCATCCATAAATTCAACAGCAAGAACGTAATCATTCTTACCCTTTAGCTTCTTTTCCATCAATAGGAACAATCTATTAAATACAAAGCAGAGTACAAAATAGATTACTGCGATAACCAGGTAAGCTTCGAAGTACTTATAATAAACACCACCAACTGTTTTTGCTACCATAAAGAGTTCAGATATACCTATAACATTTAATACTGATGTCATCTTAAGATTTGTTAAAAACATATTTGCCATCTCCGGAATAATATTTCTAAATGCCTGCGGCAATACTACAACAAACATTGTTTTGAGTGGTGACATTCCAAGAGCATATGCTCCTTCTCTCTGTCCTAAATCAATTGAATTTATACCTGCTCTTACTGTTTCAGACATATATGCACCAGTATTTAAAAATGTAACCAGAATACCTGCCGGAATAGGAGTAATCTCCACCCCAAATGTTCTAAGTCCGAAGTAAATAACCATCGCCTGTACTATCATTGGAGTGTCTCTGAATACTTCTACATAAACTGCCGAAATTATTTTAAAAAATCTAATCAAAAGTTTTTTGAAGAAATTATCATACTTGTTTATTTTTGCATCTCCTAACACACCAAGCGCAAATCCAAGTATAAATCCTATAAATGTACCTAATACCGCTATATATAATGTCAACCATGTTCCCTGAAAAAACATTTTTGAATATTTATTCAGCAGGAACAGCATCCACTGTGCGGAATTGTTAGGTGTAGACATAAGTATTAAATTCATATGTACGCCTCCTAAACTATTCTGCCGATGGCATTAATTTAATCATTTTTTCCATCAATTTATCCATTTCAGCTTTGTCATTCCAGCCAATATCATCCATTGTTTTCTGAAGTTTATCTCTTAATTCTGTATCATCTTTTCTTGTTGCGATACATACATTTGTCATCTCTTCATCACCTTCAAAAGCATCATTTGGATCAAGCTCAATAATTACCAAATCAGGATTTGTGCTCTGCGCTGCAAGTGCTGTTGGTAAATCGATGATACATACATCTGTTGTTCCATTCTGGATAGACATAAAGCATTCAGATGTTGTTTCATAATTTGTTCCTGTTTTTCCATCCGGAATCTGATCAAGTAAATCAATCCAGCCTGTTCCAAGCTGTGTAGTTACTTTAACGTTCTTTCCTTTCAAATCAGAAAGTCCTTTGCAATCTTCAAATTCTGAACCTTTCTTTACTACTAAACAATTTGAACGGTAATAGTAAACATCTGTAAATGCGTATGATTTTTCTCTTTCAGATGTCTTACCCATACCAGCAATAATACAGTCATATTCTCCTGCATCCATCGCCATACCGATTGATGACCACTCAACTTTGTGTACTTCAAGATCCATTTCCATCTCGTCTGCAAGCTTCTTAGCTACTGCAACATCATAACCGTATGCATAAAAATCAGTTCCATAAATCTTAACTGCTTTTGTTCCATCTGATAAATCCTGTGACTCCTGTGTCCAGTTAAATGGTGCGTAGGCACACTCCATACCTACTCTTAAAACCTTCTTATCTGATTTGGAACTACCCGAACCACATCCTGCAAGCGAAGTTACTGCCATCATACAAGCCATAGCCATTCCTAATATTCTCTTCTTCATAAAAAATTCCTCCTTTTTTCAACCAGTTTAATACAACAAAAAGGTGCCAGAGGATTCTTCCTCTGACACCTTTGTCCTGATTGATTTGTTATTCTTTATGCCACATAATATACACTTTGTTTTTTATATTGTCAACAACTTTTTGAAAAAATATTATTTTTACGCATTAGTGTTCAATATATTATACATTTCATTCAAAATCCGCAACAACTATTTTCTATTATTTTCAATCCATTCCACTGCAAAATCAACAATATCTCTCTGATTCATAAGACGTATCTTTGCGTTTCCGATTCCTGTAATATTAGCCATATTCTTTTCCTCAAATGCAGCACCAATATCTTCAAAATCTTCACCATCCACAAATAATGTTTCATATTCTTTCCACACTCTCTTACCATTTTCCATAATAGCACTGGCTTCTATGCAATTATGTTTGCTCGCATAATTTGCCCTTACATCTGCAAGATGAATCGATGTGTTTTTGTCATAACCAACTCCTATTAATAATACCTTTGCATCAAGCTCGTAAAGCTTCGATAAAGGTGAGCCTTCACCAAATATATTTGATAAATCATGATTCTCTACTAAATATTTTGCATGCCTTCCATTTGCTGCAACACTTCTTGCAGGATGGTCACTTCTCAGACTTCCTTTGTACTTACGAAACATCTCAGCTACAGCCCCCATTGTGTTTGTCGGAGTGATGTCTTTATCATATGCCGGCCAGTTATCTCTTATAGTCTGCCATTCATCTTCGCCTATTTCCCAATGCACACCTGCTGATGGATCAAGGTTCTTCCATGACTGTGTAGGCATCATAATTGTTCCTTCACTTCCAACCGTCTCCATCAATGCCTCAATTACAGTCTGTGCACCACCACACACATAGCCAAGGCTGCTAAGTGATGCATGTACCATAACTGTATCACCCTCTTTTAATCCTACATTCCTAAATGCGTCTACAAAATCTTTTTTTAATACTACTGCCATTTTAATCTCCATTCCTTTATACTTTTTGACCAACTATATTTTGATATTAACATAACAGTTTATATATCTCAATATAATATAAGTATTTATTGGAAATATATAACATTTTCCCAGAATAATTATATTATGATAAATTTTTGGAACACTATCAACGAGCTATCGAAAGAAAATATAATTAATAGGAGAGGTGCGGGCGCAAATATTCTTTCGATTTTTAATTTGCGTTTGTGCAAAAGTGAAAATGATCTTAACAGAAAAACAGAAATCAATTGTAAAAGACTTACAGGATCAGGAAAAGCTGTGTATTCAAAAATACGAACAGGGTGAGCAACAGGCAAGAGATCCCGAATTAAAGCAGTTATTCTGCAGCATAAAGGAAGATGAACAGGAACACTACAATTCATTATCACAGCTTCTTAATGGAACCTGTCCAATTGTTGATACCAATGACAATTCAGGTAAAAACTATAGTCCAACTGCAACTTATTTTGGCACTTTCAATCAGGAAGATAAAGAATTTGACCAGTATTTATGTACAGACAGCATCGCTTCTGAAAAATATGTTTCTTCCGTTTACAACAATGATTTATTTCAATTTGCTGAACCGGAGGTTAGAAGACTGTTTAACCACATCCAGACAGAAGAACAGAACCACGCCGAAATGATTTATAAATACAAGACTGTTAATAATATGCAATAATCCCCTGTAGCCAAAGACCTCTGGTCACACAAACGTGTCCAGAGGTCTAATTCAAAAATGAAAGCAACTATTCATAACCCCATATATAGGCACTCGAATAGTTACAAATCTAAAATATAAATTCGTAGCAATACCATTCCTGATTAAACAAATCAGATTCTCCCACTCTTTTAAAATCAAGTTTTGCATAAGCTCTTAAAGCTCTCTTATTATGCTTGCTAACAAGATAACACGCACTCTTATATCCTCTTAGCTTTAACTCTTCAATGGTTTTCTTAATCATAACTGATGCAAGACCTCTGTTCTGGTATTCGGCTTTTATTGCCACTCTTGCAAATTCTGCTCTTGGTATCATCTCCTGATTCCAACATGAAAGACTTTGAACAGCAATATCTTCATCAGAAGAGACACAACCAATCATATTTCCTTTTGGATCTTCCAGAACAAACAGTGCTCCTCTTTTGATATCTCCATCAAATATCTCTTTGCATGGATAATGTTCATCCCAGTTACATCCTTCTATCTGCTTTGATTCTTCATACAGAGACATTATCTCCGACTCATCATCAGCAGTTGCAAGTCGTAATCTTACTTCCATACTATCTGTCATCCAGTGGCACATATCCCACATGCTTTGCAACACTCTTATATGCCGGTCTGATAATCTTACCTGCATTTATAAGTTCTTCAATTCTATGTGCGCTCCATCCGGATATTCTCGCAATAGCAAAAATAGGTGTATATAACTCAAGAGGTAATCCAAGCATTCTATATACAAAACCACTGTAGAAATCTACGTTTGCACTAACACCCTTATATATCTTTCGCTCTTCTGCAATTACTTCAGGAGCTAACCTTTCTACCATTGAATACAATGCAAATTCCTTATCAAGCCCTTTTTCCTTTGATAATTTCTCTACATAATTCTTAAAGATTCTTGCTCTAGGATCTGAAATAGAATAAACTGCATGACCCATACCATAGATAAGACCTGCTTTGTCAAATGTCTTCTTGTTAAGTAAATCTTTAAGATACTGTTTTACTTCATCCTCATCTTCCCAGTTCTTAACATTCTCCATCATATGGTCAAACATCTGTATAACCTTAAGATTAGCACCACCATGCTTTGGTCCCTTAAGCGAACCAAGAGAAGCAGCTACAGTTGAGTATGTATCTGTTCCCGATGATGATACTACATGTGTAGTAAATGTTGAGTTATTTCCACCGCCGTGATCTGCATGAATAACAAGCGCAATATCAAGAATTCTAGCTTCCAGCTCTGTATATTGCTGATCCGGCCTCAACATATAAAGAATATTCTCTGATGTGGATAATTCAGGCTTTGGTGCATGAATAAAAAGACTGTCCCCATCATAATAGTGCTTATATGTCTGATATCCATATACTGAAAGTTCCGGAAACAATGCTATAAGCTGAAGGCACTGTCTTAAAACATTTGGTATAGAGATATCATCTGCATAGTCATCATATGAGTATAATGTGAGCACACTTCTTGCAAGCGTGTTCATCATATCATGGCTTGGTGCTTTCATAATAATATCACGTACAAAGCTCGTTGGTAATGAACGGTAACGTCCAAGTAACTCATTAAACTGTGCAAGCTCTTCTCTTGTTGGGAGTTTTCCAAATAACAAGAGATATGTTGTCTCCTCGAAACCAAATCTCTTATCATTTACAAAACCTGTGACAAGATCTTCAATGTCATATCCTCTGTAATATAATTTACCTTCACAAGGTATCATTTCATTATCATCAATTGTATATGATTTAACTTCCGCAATTTCGGTAAGTCCGGTAAGAACACCTTTACCATTTATATCACGTAACCCTCTTTTTACTTCGTATTTTGAGTATAATTCCGGGTCGATATAACTATTGCTCTTACATTTCTCAGCGAGGTCTAATATCTGTGGTGTAATTGTTGAAAATTCATTTTCTGCCATTTAGTTGCCCCTTTCTTTTTTAAAATTTCGTACTATTATATCATATTTTTTTGATTTTATCAAATTTATTTTACTTCATAGTCCATACAAAGTCTCACTTCCATATAAGGTCTTACGAAGTCATCTGCTGCCTTGACATGCTCTTTGTGTGTTGCGTATCCCTTTAATGCTTCCACTGACTCAAATGTCGAGTCAAGCATCACATCTGCATTAGATGTTGGCAACATTTCTGCCTGAACTCTGATATCAATAAGTCCTGGTATTTTTCCCTTTAAATCTTCTAAAGATGTCTTAACACCATTTCTGATTTCTTCTTTTTTACTCTCATCATATTCTTCTTTTATTTTCCATAAAATAACATGCTTTATCATTTCCATTCTCCAATCTCTTTATATTTTTTATGTGAAAAAGTATAACAAACATAGTATTTTTTTGCAATAAAATAGTAGTGAATTAATTGATAGAAATATCTTCTTATAGTATAATATAAACATACCATTAAAATGAAAGGACTAGTTATGTTAGAAGGTAATAATACAATTTTAAAAATTAATCGTGGCGACGTTATCTTCAAAAAAGGGGAACCGGTTACACATCTTGCCTTATTAATAAAAGGCTCAGCCATTGTATCAGATTCTTACTTACAGATTTCGCTGCAATCAGGTGCAATAATTGGGGTTTTGGATATTAATGCAGAAGAATATCTTTTTGATTATATTGCTTCAGAAGCAACAATGATTTGTCTTATGGAATATAAAAGCATATATGATATTTCTTCTTTCAGTGCAGCTATCAAAGAATACAGAGACCACTTTGTATATCAGGCTTGCAGCCAGCTTACACAAATTATATCTATCTACAAATCACTTAACGCTATATCCCGTGAACTTTGTGATAAGCTTAAGACTTATTATGCAGGCTATCTTACGCTTTGTACAGAATATTTAAAAAAGCCTGTCGTTAATAAGAATATTTATGATTTATCCATCTGTGCTGACGAATCAGAAATAAATGATCTGGAGCTTAATTATGTTAAAAGTATTTTGGATGTTCAGACTGAGAGCAGAAAGACATTCTTTGAATCAGATGATTCACTTGCATACTATAATTGTTCATTTTGCTCAAATCTTGCTGTTAAGCTTAGTGAACTGAACAACTATTTTTATAACTTTTATATATCGACCTTTGATCTTTTATACAACAAAGGATTAAATAATATATTCGCAATGTATTCAAATCTTTCAATGGAAATTGCAAATGCAGGCGGCGATATGACAAAGCTTAATCATGATATGGATGATATTGTTGCACTTATTAAAAAGTGTAAAGAGATTCTTGAAAATGATTTAGGTCTTGAATTCCCTCATGATTTTTCGAGAATCAAAGATGTCAGAAAAGCTATTGCAGACAAAGTATCTGACAATCAGACTGCAAAGACTAACAGTGATGACAAGATTCTTCTTACATATTCTGATTCACAGATTCAAAAAGCCGTAAAAGAGACTACGAATGCACTTCAGATTCTTCTTGAGTACTCAGGTATTGATAAAGACAGTGCTGAAGCTTTTGAAAAAGCACTTACAGTGTACAGAAGTCTCAAAGACCCACTTTCAACTGAGGATTCTGTTAAAAAGATTCGCTCTGTTATCACTACTACTTTTTATAAGATTTATGAGAATGTGTACTTCAAAGCAAAACAGTGCAACGATACCTCCAAAATTATAGATATGTTCCTCAATTTCGGTTTTATGGATGAGCGTATGCTTTCTAAGAACCAGTTAGTATCACTCTATTATCTTGATACAAAGATGTACAGTGGCAAAATACATGTCTACACACTTCGCAACTGGCTCGACGCAATTTATGATGAAAAAAAAGAACCTTCAAAAAACGAGTTTGATTTAGACTTCTACGAAAACTTTAAAGAATTAAAAAGAAGTCAGGCATTTTCAGCAGAAGAAGAACAGGCTTATCTGTCTGACAAATTCGAAAAAGTCAAATTTGAGTTGAACAATATGGTCAGGGTCAACAACAGACTATGTAGTGGTCACCTGCTTACATTTATGCCAGTACTTGAAAGCAACGATTTCATTGGTGAAGTTGAGAAAATGTACCTGTATGGAGAAAAGGTTGAAGAAGCTTTACATAATGTTATCGACATTGATTTTTCTGCATTCTACAGAGAATACTTATACGAGGATAAGGCACATAGAATTCCAAAGATGTCACTGGTACAGGAAGTTCTTCCAGACATTATATTGATGCCTGTTGTAGGACAAAAATCTTCAATGTGGCAGGAAATATCAGGCAAACACAGAAACTCTCCTGCCAGATTTATTATGCCTGTATTCACTATCGAGAAAATATATGATATGCTAATCAAGATGGTTGGAGCTTTCAGATGGGAATTATGTAGAACCATTCAGGGTACATATTGGAATGATGTAAGAGAAAAATCCTTAACTTCTGAATACTGTGATTACCTGCAGTTCTATAAGAAGAATCACGATTTATCAGAAGACGCAAAAGAAAAAATCAAATCACAATATATAAAGGCACGTAACAACTCCAGGGAGATGTTTGTACTTGATTACGAACAGTGGATTAAATCTGAATCACTCGGTATGTCAAGGCTTAATAAAGTTGCAAGGGTTATCTTATTTGCATATTGTCCTTTTTCCAAGGAATATCGTAAAAAGGTAGCTGATATGCCTATGTATCTGGATGGTATATCAAAATATGACCGTGAAAGACTCAAGAAAATCAGAGAAGTTAATAATCGTATTACAGCAATTAAGAACGCTGGAGGAGAAATAACTCCTGCTGTATCTGATACATTAGCTTACTATATGAACCAATAAAACTTACATAGACACCATATCATAAAATCAGCGAATGGTTCAATCATACCAACCATCCGCTGATTTTATAATTTTATTATAACTGTTCAGAGCCAACCTCGAAAACTAACTTTTTATTCTTGCTTTAAGTGTATCCTCTTCTACACAGATCTCAATTGTATCTCCTGTCGATATTTCTCCTTCAAGTATTACCCTTCCTGCAAGAGTTTCAACATGCTTTTGTAAAAATCTCTTAAGAGGTCTTGCTCCAAACATCATATCATAGCCATTATCTACTACATATTCTTTTGCATCTTTTGCAAGTTCTATCTTAATGTCTCTGTCTGCAAGTCTGTTGTTCAAGTCATCCATCTGAATATCTATGATATTTGTAAGATTATCCTTAGTTAATGGCTTAAACATAATAATTTCATCAAGTCTGTTAATAAATTCAGGTCTAAAATGACTCTTAAGCTCATCCATTACCATCTTACCTGCTGCTTCGTCAATCTCTCCGTTTTCTTTGATTCCATCTAAGAGATAAGTAGATCCAAGATTAGATGTCATAATAATTATAGTATTCTTAAAGTCAACTGTACGTCCCTGTGAATCAGTAATTCTACCATCATCAAGCACCTGTAATAGTATATTAAATACATCCGGATGGGCTTTTTCCACCTCATCAAAAAGTACAACTGAATAAGGCTTTCTTCTAACTGCTTCTGTAAGCTGTCCGCCTTCATCATATCCCACATATCCCGGAGGTGCCCCTACCAGTCTTGATACAGAGTACTTCTCCATATATTCACTCATATCAATTCTGACCATATTCTGTTCATTATCAAACAGGCACTCTGCCAATGCTTTGGCAAGCTCTGTCTTACCTACACCAGTTGGTCCGAGGAACATAAATGAGCCAATCGGCTTATTAGGATCTTTAATACCTGCCTTTGACCTGATAATTGCCTCAGTAACCTTCATAACTCCATCATCCTGTCCAATAACCCTCTTATGAAGTTCTTTGTCAAGATTAAGCGTCTTATTTCTCTCAGATTCTGTAAGCTTAGATACAGGAATCCCGGTCCATCTTGAAATAATCTTTGCTATTTCTTCGTCCGATACACTCTCATGCACCAAAGATAAATCCTTATTCTTAATCTTCTCTTCCTCAATCTCTAATCTTCTTGTAAGTTCCGGTAACTTGCCATACTGTAACTCTGCAACTTTCTCAAGATTATATTCTCTTTGGGCTATCTGTATCTGATTATTAATATCCTCAATCTCTTCCCTTATCTTTGATACACTTTCAACAGATTTCTTCTCGTTCTCCCATTTAGCTTTCTGTGTTGAAAGTTCCTCCTTAAGCTCTGCAAGTTCTTTTTGCAGATTCGAAAGCCGCTCCATACTGAGTTTATCACTTTCCTTCTTAAGAGCAGTCTCTTCTATCTCCATCTGCATAACTTTTCTGCTGAGTTCATCCAGCTCTGTTGGCATAGAATCAAGCTCTGTCTTAATAAGTGCACAGGCCTCATCCACCAAATCAATCGCTTTGTCAGGCAAAAATCTGTCAGTTATATATCTGTTGGATAATGTGGCTGCCGATACTAATGCCGCATCAGTAATCTTTACACCATGGTATACTTCATATCGTTCTTTCAAACCTCTCAAAATAGAAATAGTATCTTCAACTGTTGGCTCATCCACCATAACTGGCTGGAATCTTCTCTCCAATGCTGCATCCTTCTCAATATATTTTCTGTATTCATCCAGTGTGGTAGCGCCTATACAGTGAAGCTCACCTCTGGCTAACATTGGCTTTAACATATTGCCGGCATCCATTGCTCCGTCAGTCTTTCCTGCACCCACAATTATGTGAAGCTCATCAATAAAGAGAATAATCTGTCCATCACTCTGTTTTACTTCTTCAAGTACTGCTTTAAGTCTCTCTTCAAATTCTCCTCTGTACTTTGCACCTGCTACCAAAGCCCCCATATCAAGTGCAAAAATTTTCTTGTCTTTTAATCCTGCCGGAACATCTCCTCTTACAATTCTCTGTGCAAGACCTTCGACTGCTGCTGTCTTACCAACACCGGGTTCTCCTATTAATACAGGATTATTCTTAGTCTTTCTAGACAGTATTCTTATAACATTTCTAATCTCTGAATCTCGCCCGATAACCGGATCAAGCTTCTGGCTTCTGGCTCTCTCTACAAGGTCGACTCCATACTTTGACAAAGTATCATATGTTACTTCAGGATTATCACTCACCACTCGCTGATTACCTCTTACAGTAGATAATGCCTGCAGGAATCTGTCTCTTGTAATTCCATATTCTTTAAAAAGCTCTTTAATTCCCTTTGAGGGACTCTTAAGCATACTTAAAAACAAATGTTCCACAGATACATATTCGTCACCCATCATACGGGCCTCATCCTCTGCTCCAATGAGTACCTTATTAAGCTCCTGACCAACTCTTAGCTCACCACCTTGAACCTTTGTAAGCTTCTTCAAATAGTCTTCTGCTCTGTTTACAAAATGTTCCTTCTGAATGTCCATCTTCTCAATAAGTTTAAGAATCAGACTATCCTCCATTGTAAGAAGGCTGTATAGCAAATGTTCCTGACACAACTCCTGATTGCCATACTCATAAGCTAATTTCTCGCATCCATTTACTGCTTCCATAGATTTTCTGGTAAATTTATTAATATTCATGGTACTAACCTCCTTGTATTTGTTCTATAATCGTTATAACACCAATTATTAGCACTGTCAAGAGGTGAGTGCTAATTTTTTATTCCAGTGGTTTTTGATTCATCTCATGAAGGAGAATATTGGTATTTATCACTGTTAAATTATGTTCCATAGAATATATAAGTACGCTGTCACGTTCAATACGCGGATGCAGGCTCATATAGTGACCTGATTATATGGTCAGTAGTCAGCTTTATATTTGCTGCAGTGTTTATTATCACAGGAATTAAGCAAAAAGATGATCTTGATTAGTAACGTAAAAAGAGATGTGGTCACAGATTTGTCCACATCTCTTTTTAATTTTAGAAATTTTTTCTAATTCTGTCTCTACCGGTCTCTTTCGCCTCGTATAAAAGAGCGTCCACATCAGTTATCCACTTGTCAACACTTACTGTATCCTCACATCGGAGGATTCCTGCACTAAACGTTACTCTGAGTTCCTGATCAAATTCGAATATCTGCTCTTTAAGTTTAAGTCTGATACCTTCAATTATGTTATAAACTGCCTGACCATCATCACTCTCCAAAATAGCAAAGAACTCTTCACCACCATATCTGTATATTCTTCCAACAGATCTGATATCCTCTTTGAGAATCTGTGCCAATCTTCTGAGCACTTCATCACCATTCAGATGACCATATACATCGTTAACCATTTTGAAATGGTCAATATCAAACATCACAAGAAAATACTGTCTTGTTTCATTAAGTAATTTCTGCCTGTATATCTCATATATATCATTACTAAGTGCCTTCCTGTTATAAAGCAGTGTCATCGGTTCAATTTCAAGCTCTTCTGTCATCTTCTGCAAATTCATAAATTCATTATAAATCTTATCCTGCTGAACAATATTATATTTGACTATTTCTTTTGCAAGAATATACTCAAATATAGATATAACCAATACAACCATAAGATAGGTTATCAAGGTACCTATTTCAAAATTTTGTGTTTTAAACTCCACATAAGCCGTAACTAATACCTCGCCAATTACAACTCTTGAAATAAACTTAAGAATTTTCAAATCATTAAATATTGTAGAGTAAAATAATCCGATTGCCGGTGCCATCCATATAACAAAATAATAGCTGTGGAAGATTGATACTACTCCGCACACTACCACAACACACAACAGTGTACAGCAATTCTTTATATAAGTGCTGCATTTTTTGCTTTCGAGAATATATCTCAACATATATATCGAGCCAAAATTAATCCCACTAGGCAAAATAATTCTAATACAAATATAGTAAAATAAATTGATATCTATTGAGCCTGAAATAAAATATATCAAAAATGTTATTATCTCAATTGCTAAAATAACTATCGATACATCTATACAGCTCTTCCTTATTCTGCCACACCAGCGCTCTGACTGATTATTCTGAAATTCTTGTATATCCATAATAATCTCCGTTCCATTTATAATACTACAATTCTGTTTCTACCCTGTTCCTTCGCCTGATACAGTGCACTATCTGCCCTGTTTATCAGTTCATTGGCAGAGTCCCCGGCACAATATGATGTTATTCCTATACTAATTGTCACTCTCATATTCATATCAAAGCTATACACTTCTTTTGCAAATTTCTCTCTAAAATCATCAAGCATTGCCTTCAAATCTTCCATATTCTTATCCTTAAGCAAAAGACAAAACTCTTCACCACCGTACCTGTATCCGACTATTCCTGTATTCTTTAATGCATTAACCATTTTTACAAATCTATATATTACCTGATCACCACTCATATGACCGTATGTATCATTAATATTCTTAAAATGATCAAAATCCACCATAGCAACACACAGACATAAATTCTCTTTTTCTGATTCTATATAGCTTTCAATATTTTCCACCAGTGTCTTTTTATTAAATAGTCCTGTCATAGAATCAGTGCTTAACTCCATCACGAGATGCTTATATCTGTAATAGTTGTAATTAATATAATCTGTCTGTTCCTTATGGTAACCCAACAAAAGATTTTCAACTATATACATTACAAAATTAAAAGCCACACTACATATAAATGCAACAATCAAATACGAAAAAGGATATAATCCTTCAATCATCGCAAATACAAAAGTAAGTGCAAGCACGAACCATGAACTGTCAAAAATATGTTTAATCATCTTTTTGTCAGCATAAATCGAAGCGAAAAATTGACATACCCCCGGAAGTACCCATACCACATGATAGTAGTTGTGTACAACAGATATAATTGCGCATATCAAAAAGAAACAATAACACACTATAGCATTCCTGTTTTTCCCCAGCCATCTGTTATCAGATGATTCGAGAGCCCTCTTCATTATCCAAATCACAATCAGACTTAACAATGAAGGAAGTGCTATTTTGTAACCTAAATGCTGTAATACAGACATAGACATAGCATCTGTAAAAATCGTTATTATTAAAATAATTAACTCCAATACAAACGAGGTCAAAAATACATATGTAGATATTGTGATAAGATTTTTATTCCATTCATAATTAAATGACTCATCTTTTTCCTGATGCATACCCTCTAAATTCCCTTCTGCCTCTAATCTCTAATCCTCTTTTGAAACAACCAGTTTCAAAAGCTGTAATCCAATTATAATAATACCACCTATTATAAAAAATACAATGCTAAATGTTGATAATGATAACGCTTCTTTCGGCTCATCAAGAGTCGTTGCTCCGTTGATTATTGAATATACAGAACCAAGCATCATACCAAGAATAAAATATATTGTCTGTGGTCTGAATGACTCAAGTGCTTTTCTTATAAATTTAACTACCAAAAGCGCACCTGAAATAACTCCAATACCAAATAAAAATAACGCCGGAACATACTCAAGTTCAAGGTGGAGCACATCCTTCACCGCATTTGTTATTGGGATATAAAGCCCAAATATCATAAGTACTGTTGAGCCTGATATACCAGGTAAAACCATGGCTGAAATAGCAACTACTCCTGATAAAAATAACAACACTCCCGTAACCACAGAAAACTTACCTGCCGCAAGGTTAATTCCATCATTCATTGTGTTTCCTGAAAGATAGGTAATCCCACACACCAGCAAAGCGCCAAACACCACATAAATCATACTTAAATATCTGCCCTTAATCGTATCCTTCTCCTCAATAATGATGATAGGGAGTGCAAACAAAATAAACCCTATAAACAGCGAGCTAATCTCATAAATATGTGAATCAAATACTGACGTGATAAACAGAATGGCCATACAAAATCCTACTACCCATCCTATACCAATCTTAATAAGAAACTTAATCCCGTCTATTCTCTCCTCTTTCGTTCCACTGATAAGTGAATTTAACGATCCAATAAACTTATCATAAAATCCAAGTAAAAATGCTATTGTTCCCCCTGAAACACCTGGCACACTATCAGCAAGTGCCATACAAAAACCTCTTATAAAATTCAGTACCATATTTAATTCCTTTCAAAAAAAGATTAGACTTCAAGATGAAGCCTAACCTCAATTTTATTATTCCTTATCATATCTGTCAAGAAGTTTATCTACCGCTATGGCTACAACAACAGTGCACAATGTAAACAGACCAAATCGTGTAATATCAGACATTTTTTCAACACTTTCAATATTCAATGACTGAAATCCCAATATAGTTCCCATCGTCAACACAATAATTATTCTTGCAGGTTTATACCAGATAAGCTTCCCGCACTTTGAACTTTCATATTTCCTGTTAAGAAGATATGCTGCAACTGCAAAGAGTATTCCTATTGCCAACACTATCATTATAGTAGATAATATTGTGCTTAAATCTAATAATTTGTTTTCAATTTCTGAATCTATGACATTCACTCCATCTTTGGAGAAAAAATACATTAAGTTTATGAAAAATATATAAAACAACATATATACTGCCACAGCTATTTTGCCATCTGTCACTACCCCAAAAATAACTGTACATGCCATAGCAACTGCAAATACTATGGAAAAATTAAGTGCCATATACACAAGATATTTCCCGTCAAACAAGAGTTCAACAATATCCATTTGCATGGTTGAATTTGATGTTACTATGAGTTTAAACGCTACAATATCTACGTACAATGCTATGCTCATTAACAATATATCCAAGACCAGTACCTTGTTCTTTGCCATAAGTAGCTGCGCTTTAGTTAATGGAGTAGATAACAAAAACTCTTCTATCCTTTTATTCTTCTCATCTGACCAGATGTTAAACACACATAATGAAGCAAATAATGAAAATGCAATTATAGATGATATAGTAATTGTTTTTGTAAGCTCACCAATTATATATTCATAATATTCAATGTTTCTTACAAATCCCATTCCCGTACTATAAAACATCATAAATGATATTGCTACAGATGCTATTAATAAGGGCAGTGATGATTTAAAATATTTTGCCTGTAAGCTTTTCATTATCTCACCTCCGTTTTTCTTAATTTTATCTTGGTATATAATAATCCCGCTGCCACGCCTGCCATAATTACTAATATTCCAATCACAGGTGACATTGTTTTTGATAATTCCATATACTCTACATGACCAAAAGCAGTATCAGAACGCCAGTACGTGCCGTAATACGGAACCAGAATTAACCCGGTATCCTCTTCAACCATATATTTTGTAAAAACAATAACTGTTGAGACATATGCCATAATAGATGTTAATATCAAAATGTTTTTCGCATAAAGCCCTTTTCTTCCTAATCTTATACTATAAGTTCCCTTTGTGTATTTTTCAGTTTTCTTATATACAGTTATAAATAAAAAAACCAAAATAATATTTATAAGCAACATCCCAAGTACTGTCACCATATAGACATCAATAAAAGCTGACTTCGATGAAAAATCCTCTGTAAGCTTCTGATATCCGCTAGTTAACAAAGTCTCTATATTATCAAAAACAACAGATGGTCCATCGTATTTATAACCAAAGAAAACATTGAAAAAACAACACATAACATTTTCTAACAATCTTACACCCACACTAAATATAATTATTGCATTAAGAGCTGCTGACGCAATTGAACCTGATATTGCAATTATAAACATAGCAAGCATTACCTGAAATTCTCCATCTATGAATTTTCCAATGCTTATAAATACGAAATCATCTCTAAAAAAACCTGCATTATAATCAATAACGTAGTCAATCACAAATCGTGTAACTGATGTAACCACAAACACAATCTGTACAAATGCCAGTGTTGTCAGTGCAATCTTACTTCTTGTGACAGGCAACGATCTTATAAGTTCATTCTGTTCATCTTTACCCAACAATATCATGGCAAATACACCCGCAAGTATTGCAGCAAAAACTGTAAAATCATCTCCATTCAATGCAGATATAATGGCAAACAATTCTGTTAAAAGGACTATAATTCCGAATTGTTTAAAATAATTCTTAAGAATACCAATACTAATCATTATTAACACCCTTTCCCTGCGAGTAAATAAACATCTCTTCTAAACTAACCTCTATCTCTTCAATATACTCTGCTCCATTAGCACCAAGCTTTCTTATAATATCCGGCTCACTTGAATCAGCAACTATTGTAAACATCTTTCCTATGTTACTTATATTAAGTATTCCGCTTATATTCTCAATTCCCTCATTCATTCCTTCCGGCAATACCATTTGGAACTTTCTAATCTTATGTTTAACCTCATACACGTCATCATCAAACTGTATATTTCCATTCCTGATAACCGAAACTGTATCACATATCTTCTCAAGCTCTGACAGATGATGTGAAGAGATAAAAACTGTCAATCCTCTCTCTTCTACCTCCTTAACAATGGCATCTAAAAGCTCTTTCTTTGCAATTACATCAAGACCACTTGTAGGCTCATCGAGTACCAGCACATCAGGATTAATAGCCATATTAAGCATAAAAGCTGTTCTCATCTGTTGTCCTTTTGACATCTGTGATATTCTTTTCTTCTCCGGCACCCTGAATATTTTGTTGTAATATTCAAACTTATCATCATCAAATCTTCCATATACATCCTTGTAGAATTTCTTAAGATCAGATATTCTGTAGCTTGTAAAATACTGATTGCTGTCAGCCACATATCCGATTCTCGATTTAATCGACGGATTTTCAAATACAGGTTCGCCATCAACTAACACCTCGCCTGAATCAGGCTTATAAATACCTGTCAGACACTTGATAATAGTAGTCTTTCCTGAACCATTCTCACCAATTATTCCATGAATTGTTCCCTCGCCCACCTTAATACTGACATCATCTACGGCTGTAAAATCATTATATCTCTTCACCAAATTCTTAATCTCTATCATATTTACTCTCCTTAAATATCCTTATAAATGTCCTTGGCTATTGTGGCCACTTCTACCTCACTAAGTCCCATATACTTAAGCTCTACAATAAGTGATTTCATATCACTCTTAATCTTATCTATGTTTTCTGTATCAGGCTTCATCTCTATTCCCTCCGCTATAAAAGTTCCCTTTGCTCTAATCGTCTCAATAACCTTTTGACGTTCCAACTCCTTATATGCTTTTGCAACAGTACCTGGTGTAACTGATAAGTCCAATGCCATCTTGCGCACTGATGGAATTGGATCTCCGGGCTTTAAATATCCCTTGAGTACTGCCGACTTCATCTGTTCAATAATCTGTTCATATATCGGTTTATTACTTCTTAAGTCTACATTTATCAAAATACCCCTCCTATTCTACATATATCTGTATCAACTGTATCACATTATACGATACAGTTGATACAGATATATTATTCCTATTTTTATTTTTTGTCAACTTTTTTTGCAAAAAAAAAATACAGGTCATATAAAAACCTGTATTTTGCGCTTTTTTATAGATATTCTTCTAAAACTTTATAAAGCTTTTCCATCTCTTCATCTGTACCAATTGTAATTCTCAGATAATTGCTTATTCTCTCACTACTAAAATATCTTACGAAAATATTTTTTGTCTTCAAATACTCGAATATATCTTTTGCAGGCTTTGTCTTATGTGTCGCAAAGATAAAATTACTCATTGAATCAGGGAATGAGAATCCAAGCTCTTTTAGTCTCTTCTTAGCCTTCTCTCTTGTTGCTACAATCTTATTACACGTATCCTCAAAATACTCTTTATCTTTTATTGCCGCCACACCAACCTTTAATGCGTACTGATTCATTGTGTATGAATTAATTGAGAATTTAACGTCATTCATAGCCTTGATCAATTCAGCACTACCGATTGCAAAACCAATTCTCATACCAGCCATTGATCTTGATTTAGAAAATGTCTGCACCACAAGAAGATTGTCATATTTATCAACTAACTCAAGGGCTGAACGTCCACCAAAATCGATGTAGGCTTCATCAACAATAACAATTACATCCTGATTGTGTTTTACTATATCTTCTACAAAATCAAGGTCTTCCAGTATTCCTGTGGGTGCATTTGGATTAGGAAAAATCACGCCACCATTTTCTTTGTAGTAATCTTCTTTTTTTATCCTGAAACTTTCATCTACCGGAATCTCTTCGTATGGAATCCTATATACATCTCCCCATACATTGTAGAATGAATATGTTATATCCGGGAAAAGTATAGGCTTATCTGAATTAAAAAATGTAAGGAAAGCCATTGATATCACATCATCTGAGCCCACTCCCACGAATACATTTTCTGTTTTCACGCCATAATATTTTGCAAGCTCCTCACATAAGCTCTTACAATCCGGTGCAGGATACAATCTCAAGCAATCTATATCCATTTCCTTTGACAGCTTCTCCACTCCCGGTGCAGGAGGATATGGATTTTCATTAGTATTTAATTTAACCATCTCTGCTTTGTTAGGCTGTTCACCCGGTACATATGGCACTACCTGTCTTATATTATTCAATAATTCCTGTCTCATAATTTTCGCCTTTCTTAGATTATTTGTAACTGTAAAAATATATTTGGCGGATACGCCACACCGAGAAAACGTTAGTTTTCGTGGTTGGCTCTGAACAGTTACGATTGTTTAGTAAGTCCAAATTCTAAAGCTAATGCCCTAAATCCTTCAAGGGAATTCTTTATTGTATCATATGATACACAATAAGCTATTCTGACAAAACCCGGACATGCAAATGCGCTTCCTGGTACCACCAGAATCTGATGCTTCTTGGCAGCATCTACGAATACTTTCTCATCTTCTACAGGACTCTTCATAAACAGATAAAAAGCTCCTTCAGGTTTTATGCAACTAAATCCATATTCCAAAAGGCTGTTATATAATAACTCCCTGTTTCTGTTGTATGGCTCTACATCTACTTCCACGTCAAGGCATCTTGCAACTACTCTCTGCATAAGTGAAGGCGCATTAACAAATCCAAGAATCCTTGTAGCCACATTCGCTGCAGATACTACATTATCAAAATCTGCAACCTCATCAGGTATTATAAGATAGCCTATACGTTCACCCGGAAGAGATAATGACTTGCTGTAGGAATAACCTACAATGGTGTTTGCATAATACTTAGTGATATATGGAACTTCTACCCCATCATATACCAACTCTCTGTATGGCTCATCTGAAATCAGATATATATCAGTTCCAAACTCCTTCTGTTTTTTGTTTAGTATTTCTGCCAGTTGCTTAATTGTATCTTCTGAGTATACAACGCCTGAAGGGTTGTTTGGTGAATTCACGATAACTGCCTTTGTCTTTGCTGTTATCTTCTCTTCGAATTCAACTAGGTTTGGCTGGAAAGTCTCTGTGTTTGGTGACACCACCACAAGATTTCCGTCATAATTTTCCACATATGATTTGTATTCTCCAAAATATGGAGCAAACGCTATAACTTCATCTCCCGGATTCAGCAACGTCTTACATATTACATTTAGGCCACCTGCAGCACCTACTGTCATAAGTACATTCTCTTCTGAAAAATCTGTTCCAAATCTCTTATTGATAGATCTTGCTATAGCATCTCTTACATCTTCATATCCCGGATTACTCATATAACCGTGTAGGAATGTTGAGGACTCTTCTTCCACTATCGTCTTTATAGCTTCATTAACTTCTTTCGGCGCCGGAACATTAGGATTTCCCAAACTGAAATCATACACCTTGTCAGCACCATAAATCTGTGCCATCTGTTTGCCCTCTTCAAACATCGCTCTAATTACTGAGCTTCCTTTTACAAATCCAATCATTTTCTCAGATATCATGACTGCCATTCCTTTCTGTCGTAAATCTTACTCATCTATATTGAAGAATTCGATTTCAAAATCATCTTCTTCATCTACAATCTCAACCACTTCTTCTGCAGATTGTTTCTCTGTAGTGACTTCCTCATCCTTTGTAGAATCACTTTCTTTAGATGGTTCCTCAGGAATCTTATTTCCTTCTTCATCATATCCTGTAATAGCCTTAAACACTACAGTATCCACTATTCTCATCTCTGCAGGCTGTACAAAATCATCCTGTGGAACATAGTTTATTGCAGCCTGTTCTTCCACGGCTTGCTGTTTAGCCTTTGAATTATCAACCGGTGTTTCTGCTGCAGGCTCCTCTGCCACCGGCTCCTCTGATACAGTTTTCTCTGGAGCTGGCTCCTCTACCATCTCATGTTCTTTAGAATTATCTTCCTTTTTTTCATCCGGCTCTACTTCTACTATTTCAACACTTTTTAGCTTCTTCATAAAAGTGTTTACTAACAATAATAGTCCTATACATACACCAACAAGAACTATTATAACCTTCCACTTAAACGCTCTGTCTTTCTTATATTCAGCTCTTATATCATCTATTGTATCATACAATTTCTGAACCTCCTCTGTGTATTGAGTTGTCTGCTCCTCTGAATTTTCCTCTTCTGTATCCTGTTTAACAGCTTCTTCAATATATCTTTGAAGAGTCTTTTCAGTCTTATCGTACACATAAAGCCCTGACTCCCCTTCATAATTCATTGCATATACAAGACAAAAATCTTCATTTTTGTTTTTTACCCAGACATCTACTGTACTTCCTGATACCTTCATCTTTTTCTTTGTAAATCCCTTCGGAATCTTTACATCCTTTGGAAGTGGTACGATTGTGTACATTGACTCTTCTGTCTGGATATTTGCCATCCTAGTAAATGAATCATTCTTCTCATCATATATGTAGAATGCTCCGTTTTTCTTTTCTTCATTATCAGCAAGATACATAAGAACTAAGTTCTTTGAAATACCTCTTGCGACATTTACAGTCTTATTATCATATTCTACTGTTGATTCCTCAAACCCTTCAGGAATCTTTGATACAGGAAAATCAATAATGATGTATTTATCAAGTGCCTCAAGATAAATATTCTTTTCAGCCTTTGGAGCGCGAGTACTAGTCTCTTCCTGTGGCTCATCCGGAGCATCATTCAACAAAGATCTGGTCTTCTTAATATGCAAAACATACTCTGTTGATGAACCGTCATCAGCTGTTACAACAATCTTTGTAGTATTATCCCCCAGATCCATCTTTGTACCTGAAATATCAACATTTGCTTTTTCATCAGACTGGTTGGCAGTTACAATAAGCTCGTTTACGTCAAAGGTAACTTCGCCTGTATATTCTGTTATATCCGGACTAAACTCCGGTTCAAGCTTTACTTCTCTTGATTTACCTGTCGCAGAATCTGTTCTGACCTTAATCTCTGTCAAAGAACTGTCTGCTTTTGACTGGCTTTTCTTAGTTACTTTAATCTTTCCCTGACTTGATTTCACCGTCATATCAACAACTTTTCCTGCTGACTCATCAAAATAATATGCACTACCAAATACTGCAATTGGTGATTCACCTGCTTTATTTCCGATAAATCTAAGCTCAAAAGAATCTTTCGTAGCATCAGAAGTATTCTCTCCACCTACAATTCTTACCTGTCCTCCGCCACCATTATAGTCTGACGAGTTGTTGTCTGAAAAAAGTAATTTTTCTTCATCATATCTTACATATAAATTGTACGTACCTATTGGCTGCTTTGAGGAAATACTAACCTTTATTACTATTTCTTCACCAATACCTACCGTACCGCTCTCTATGCTTGTCTTGGCAGTTGGCGCTGCATATACATATTCTGTTTTAAATGACATTGTAAAGATTGCCATTATCAAAACTAATAATATTTTTCTACTACCGCGTTTCATTACATTCCATACCTTTCATGATTACGTTAACTCTATTGGACTATTTTTTTCTTGCCCAATATATGAAGTTTTACATACATCATATCTAATGGTGTTACTCCGTCTGAAGCCTTATCTACATCTGCGGCCTTCAATGAAATACCCTTCAGATTTTGTTTTCCCATAATATGAAGTTTTATATATAGCATATCACCTGCATCAATTCTTCCATCTCCTGATACATCACCATATATCACAAATCTATATGTTTTATACTTGTTTGAATTCAGGTCATACACAACACATTTGTAACCTGTAGCTAATAATTCTTTTTCGCCTGCCACTTTTCCATCATTGTTTAGTATAACTATTGTTCCATTTTCAACATTGAACTTTGAAAGAGCAGTTTTTACCGTTGTTTCCGGCTTTATTCCATTAATATAGCTACCATCAATCTTATACTTACACTTGACACTTACAGGCGGAACCTTTGGTTCTTCCCTTACGACCTTTATTTTATATGTTCGTATATCACCATTTTCAGCCATTACTTTAACTGTGAAATTATTATTTCCCACAGATAACTTCTTTGTTCCGGTACCTATTATCTTTGCAGTGGAATCATACGCCTTCGCATTAATAGTAATACTTTCAACTTCATTGTCTACAATAAGACTGTAGCTGTGTGTAAATTTATCAAATGATGGGGAAAGCTTTTGTCCGCTGACTGTTAATGACTTAAGTGCATTGTTAGGACTTCCATCTTTTGTCGGACGAGGACATGCTTTAGATGGCATACTCTTATACACCGGAATTTTAAATATAAATGCCGTATTTTTTTTAGTTTCCTCTGTATATGATTTAGAAAGTCTGTCACTTTCAAGCTTTGGTCCTAATATATGTGTCATATACTGGTGTGTGTATGGAACACCCACCAAATCAAACTTCTCATAATATAGTGTTTCCTGTCCCTGAGCAATATAACCACTTGCAAGATACTGTGCTCCTCCAAGAATAGATTTATATCTCTTATTCCATGGTCTTTGGAATGATGTAGCTTTTCCATCACTTCCACCCTTTGCATATATCAGACCGTTAATAATTGCATTGTTACCGTTAGCAGCAAAAGCCCCTACATCAAAATAATTGTAGTAACCTTCATAACCGCTTACTGTTCCTGATATACACTGTCCGACTCCATTAACACCCTGTTCCTGAATGATTCTTACAGCTAATGTATACGGACTTACATTATATTCTTTTGCCGCCTGCATCAATACTGTTGAATAATACTGTCCATTCTCAAGCTTCTTACTTGACATAAAAGTACCTACCAGCATTTTTCTTAAATCAGCCAATGTATGAATGTCCTCATTGTAGGAAAGACATTCAAACATAAAAATTCCAGATTCATTCAAAAAATTTCGAGGGTCTAAACTATAAGCAACAAGCTCCTCTGAAGCCGCTGCCCATGCACTTCCATCGAAATTATACCATGTTCCCGTCTCCCAATTGTAAGCCTTAGTATCTGTAGACTTGTAAGAACTAATAGCTGTTTTTGATATGAGGCTCATACCTATTGCACTTTCATTTTCAAGAACCTCTGACCATTTGTATCCGACATGATCAGCAACAAAAACCCAATTAGGATATTTTGCATGCAATTCTCTAAGTCCTTCTTTATATGATGCAGGAAAATTCTGAGATTTTAAATATTCTTCAAAGTCAGCATCCGGAGTATATTCAACTTTGATATTGACATAATCACTATGTACATATCCTGTAATCGTAGTAGTGTCACGAACAAACTTCACCTTATACCATAAGGCTCCGTCAGTTGCTTTTGCCTCACCGATTACTGTTACCTGCGCATCTTTATTTAACTGGACATTGGCACCATTATATGTAAGCTTGTCATATGTTGTTCCCGCGCCTTTTCTTACATTTACTGAATTTGCATTAATCGTTCCTGCTTTTTCATCATATGCATATGTCTTATTTACAGCATTTAAAACCAGTATTCCGGCTATACAAAAAAGCAGTAAAAAGTAAATTTTTTTATGCTTCGTCAATTGCTTTTCCAATATCGTTCCTCATATACTTATTATCAAACTGTATCCACTTAGTTGCTTCATATGCGTTTGCTCTTGCCGCTTTGAGATTTTCTCCCTTAGCAGTAACACCAAGAACACGACCGCCATTTGTAAGCACCTTACCATTTTCAATTTTTGTCCCCGCATGGAATACATAGTATCCATCTTTTTCCTTGAAAGAATCAAGTCCTGATATTTCAAATCCCTTGTCATAATGTTCAGGATAACCATCAGATGCCAATACAACACACACTGCTGCGTTATCTTCGAAATCAAGCTGTATGTCAGATAAATTTCCATCGATACAAGCTTCAAACACATCTACTATGTCGTTTTTCATTCTTGGAAGTACTACCTGAGTCTCAGGATCACCAAATCTGGCATTGTATTCTAATACCTTTGGTCCGTCTTCCGTAAGCATAAGCCCAAAGAAAATAATCCCTTTGAATTCCCTTCCTTCTGCCTTCATAGCATCTACAGTTGCCTGATAGATGTATTTCTTACAGAATGCATCTACTTCATCTGTATAAAATGGACTTGGTGAGAATGTTCCCATACCACCTGTGTTAAGACCCTGATCTCCATCTTTTGCCCTCTTATGATCCTGTGCAGAAGTCATAATCTTAATTGTGTTACCATCTACAAAAGATAATACAGATACTTCACGACCAGTCATAAATTCTTCTACAACTATTGTGTTACCTGCTGAACCAAACTGCTTATCTAACATAAGAGTTTTAACGCCCTCTTTTGCTTCTTCTCTTGTGTTACAGATAAGAACACCTTTACCAAGTGCAAGTCCGTCTGCCTTAAGAACTATCGGACATTTGGCTGTCTCAAGATATTCAAGTGCAGCTTCCGGTGAGTCGAATGTCTCATAAGCTGCAGTAGGAATATTGTATTTCTTCATTAAATCCTTTGAAAATGCTTTTGAGCCTTCGAGAATAGCTGCATTCTTTCTTGGTCCAAACACTCTTAAGCCCTCTGCTTCAAACGCATCTACAACACCACCTACAAGTGGATCATCCATACCGATGATTGTTAAATCAATGTTTTTTTCTTTTGCAAATGCTACTAACTTGTCAAATTCCATAGCTCCTATGCCAACACATTCAGCTATTTCTGAAATTCCACCATTACCTGGTGCAACATAAATCTTATCTACTTTTTCACTCTGGGCAACCTTCCATGCAATTGCATGTTCTCTTCCGCCACTACCTACGATTAATACTTTCATCTGTCTTATATCCTTCCTGTTATCTCTTGATTTTAACTTTGTTATCAACAACTGTTACTAATCCATTTGCAATGAGATTAATTGCCTCCGGCATTATTTTCCATTCGGCTTGTTCCATTACTCTTCTCTGTAACACTTCAGGAGTATCATCATCAAGCACTTCAACTGCCTTTTGCATAATAATCGGACCGGTATCTGTTCCCGCATCCACAAAATGAACCGTTGCACCTGTAAGCTTAACGCCTCGTTCAAGAACCTTTTCATGTACATGTAAACCATAATAACCTGTTCCACAAAATGAAGGGATTAAAGCCGGATGAATATTAATAATCTTATTAGGATACTTCTTAATAAGAGTTTCAGGCAGGACGACCATGCACCCTGCCAGAACTATTAAATCGAGCTTATATTCATCTAATTTATTAATAAGTGCTTCATTAAACTCTTCACGTGTGGCAAAATCCTTCGGAGAAACACAAACTGCTTCCACTCCATGATTTTTTGCACGTTCGAGAGCATATGCGTTCTTATTATTACTAATTACCACTTCAATCTCTGTGTTTGTAATAATACCATTATCTATCGCATCTAAGATAGCCTGGAGGTTAGTTCCACCTCCAGACACCATCACACCTACTCTTAGCATAAAGTAACTCCTTTTTCACCTGCTTCTATATTACCAAGTACAAATGCATCTTCGCCTGCTGCCTTAAGAGCCTCAATTGTCTTATCAACATCTGTGCTGTCAACTGCGAGTACCATACCAACACCCATATTGAATGTGTTGTACATCATCTCTTCATCAATATCACCATCATTCTGTAACATCTTAAAGATGGCAGGCACTTCATAGCTGTCTTTCTTAACTACGGCTCTTACTCCATCAGGAAGCATTCTTGGAATATTCTCATAGAAGCCTCCACCTGTGATATGACTGCATCCCTTTATTGTAACACCAGCATCCTTTACACTCTTAAGAGCCTTAACATAAATCTTTGTAGGCACGATAAGAGCTTCACCAAGTGTTTTTCCAAGAGCATCATAATATGTATTAAGAGCTTCTTCTGTCATCTTGAATACTTTTCTGACTAATGAGAATCCATTGCTGTGAACACCTGTTGAAGGAATAGCAATCAAAGTATCTCCTGCCTTAATGTTCTCACCTGTAATTAAATCCTTCTTATCTACAACACCAACTGCGAATCCGGCTACGTCGTATTCATCCTGTGGCATTAATCCGGGATGCTCTGCTGTCTCACCACCGATAAGTGCACATCCTGCCTGCTTACATCCTTCTGCGACACCACCAACGATTGTTGCAATTTTCTCAGGATAATTCTTACCACATGCAATATAATCAAGAAAGAAAAGTGGTTCACCACCAGCACACACAACGTCATTCACGCACATTGCAACTGCATCGATACCTATTGTGTCATGCTTATCCATAATGAAAGCGAGCTTAACCTTTGTTCCACATCCGTCTGTTCCTGATAAAAGAATTGGCTCTTCCATTTCCTTAATCTTCTCAAGTGAGAATGCTCCTGAGAATCCACCAAGACCACCTAATACTTCAGGTCTTAAAGTTCCCTTTACAGCATCCTTCATTAACTCTACTGACTTATATCCCGCTTCTATATCTACTCCTGCGTTCTTGTAATCCATTTCTTAGTCCTCCATATAATTAATTTATATAAAATAGCAGTAACTATTACATTTCCTTAAGATACTGCTTATATCCTACATTCTCAAGCTTTTCAGCCTTTGCAGAAACCTTATCCTTAAGACCCTGCTTGTACACTTTAAGCTTTTCTAATAAATCTTTGTCTGACACAGCCAAAATCTTTGCCGCAAGAATTGCTGCATTAGCCGCACCATTGATAGCTACTGTTGCTACAGGAATTCCCTGTGGCATCTGAACTATTGAATAAAGAGAATCTACACCGCCAAGTGACTTTGTATGAATAGGTACTCCAATAACCGGTAACTGATAGATAGCTGCTGCCATTCCTGGTAAATGTGCTGCTCCACCTGCTCCTGCTATGATAACGCTGATACCTCTCTCTTCTGCTGTAGTAGCATAATCATAGAATGTGTCCGGCATTCTGTGAGCTGATATAACTGTCATCTCATATTCAATTCCAAACTCCTCTAACATCTCTGCTGCTTTGCTCATAATCTCGAGATCTGAATCGCTTCCCATTAAAATTCCAACTTTTGCCATGATATCCTCCATTTATTTTGATTTGGGCATAGTAACGCCATTTAACATTTCTAAACCATTTTACCTTGATTTAAAAATATAGTCAATAGAACAACTCTAATTCTTTAGGTTTCCAAAATTCGCATGCTTATCAATAAGCTCAAGAACATGCTCATACATCTGTGTTGAACCTTCCCCTGTCCTTTTATTTCTGGCTATCGGCTGTTCCTTTCTGACTCCATGTTCTCTCCAGCTTTTTCCACCTGACGCATCATTTAAAAGTAATGGCTGAACATTATCAAGTGTGTGGGCAAACTTCGCTTCCGGTGTCTCCCATGCTTCGAATTCTTCCCACAATTCAAGCATATACTGAGCCTGATCCTCTGGCAAAATTCCAAACACCCGCTTTGCCGCCAACACTTCCCGCTCTCTCTGAGTAGCCTTGCCGGTCTCATCATAAGCATATGTGTCCCCGGCATCAATTTCCACAATATCGTGAATAAGCACCATCGCCATAGTTCTTAACACATCAATTTCTTCATTTGAATGTTCGTTCATAAGAAGACACATCATGGCAAGATGCCAGGAATGTTCTGTGTCATTCTCTTTCCTGCTTGCATCTGCAAGATATGTCTGTCTTGTAATTTCTTTTAACTTGTCTATTTCCAAAATAAAATCCAGTTGTTTTCTCATTCTTTCGCTTACCATACTAATCCTCCATGTCGGAGCAATTTTTTGCACAGACACCGCGAAGAGAAATTCGCGTAGGCGATTTCTCTTCTGCGATCAGGGCTAATTGAGGCTCCGTCTCAATTAGCTGTATGCAAAATCGGCGCATCAGCGCGATTTTTCATACTAATCTCCAATTCCGCATTCTATATCATGGCAAACAATATTATTGCCACCATACCTGCACCCATAGCACAGTTCACAATAGAACCGAACCACGAAAAATTGTAGAATTTGTCTTCTTCTTTGAAGCTTCGTATTCCAAACACAGCGCCCACTACAGCGAAAAATAAAGATAGTGTTCCAAGCAAACCCACCATCTCTCCACCATTTCCTCTGTGTTCAAAGGACTGTATAACCCCAAATACAAAACACCCCACCGCCATAACTGCCATAATACTTGATATAATACCGCCAACAGCATAGCTTTTGTTTGTAAACATATATTGTCTCTTCTTCATAAATTCCATTCCATTCTTTATCTGTATTTAAGTAAGAAAAACGGCTAAAAGCTTAGCCGTTCTTTTCCTAAAACATAATGTCTGATTTTCCGTGAAGCAGTCTTGCACCATTGATTATTGTAAGAATCCCTACTGTAACTCCTGTTACAATAAGTACGATACCAAGAGCAATATTGGTTCCACCTGTTGTTCTCATTGTCTTATAAATCTTCTCGTTCATATAGGCCTCCCTAAATAATTATTTCACTCCGTACTCTGCATAGTATGCATCAATTCTGGCTTTTAATTCATCATCGATAAGAATCTTACCCTGACATTCTCTGTTGTACAAGTGTTCAACAACCTCTTCCATTGTAACAATTGCCTTTCCGGCAAATCCAAACTTCTCCTCGATTTCATCAAGTGCACCCTTTGTTCCCGAAAGGCCAACCTCCATACGATTGAGGGACACTATAAGTCCAACGATTTCTACGTTAGCTGCTCCTCTTACCTTTGGAACTGTCTCTTCCATAGACTTTCCTGATGTAGTAACATCTTCTATCATTACAACTCTGTCGCCATCCTTAAGCTTTGTTCCAAGCAAGCCTCCCTTATCAGCACCATGGTCTTTTTCTTCTTTTCTATCTGAACAGTAACGAACTTCTTTTCCATATAAGTTATGATATGCTACTGCTGTAACTACTGCAAGTGGAATACCTTTGTATGCCGGTCCAAAAAGTACATCAAAGTCATCACCAAAGTTATCGTGAATAGCCTTAGCATAATACTCACCAAGTCGCATAAGCTGGCTTCCTGTAACGTATGCTCCTGCGTTCATAAAAAACGGGGATTTTCTTCCGCTTTTCAATGTAAAATCGCCAAACTTAAGCACATCGCTTTCAACCATAAACTCTATAAATTCCTGTTTATACTGTTCCATATTGTTAAACCTCCTATATCTGCATAACTAATCAGATTGTAGCATATGAATGGATAATTTTCAATTGACTTTATCTATTAGTTTTTTACATACCTCAGTCAAAGCCTCTCTAAATGACTGCTTTGTTATCTTAAGATCACCGGACTTTGTTCTTGCATCAACAGAAATCGGGCAGTCATCTCTCTGTTTGAATTCCTCTATTATATTACTATAATTTCCAATTCCAGCCACCTTATGAGGACAATTTCCAAAAATCACCGCCACATATTTATCACTGTTATGTATTCTGTATCCAGCCGACTTAATCTTTTCGTAATCTATCATAAACTCAAAATCATTCTTTTCAAACCCATAATCATCACGGGCAATCGCTCTCATTTCCGATATTCTTATATCTGAGTTTCCAAATACAAGTATCTTTTTATTTCTCTCCAAAAGATTATGCCCCCTTTTTCTGTCCTCTTTGGGGCTTTCCTCATTCGGTTCATTCTCCGAATTGAATAATCTGATATTTACAAGAGCTTTTTTGTATTCCTGATTTTGTGTTTTAAGTCTTTCAATCTCTTCATAAGATGTCTTTTCATTATTTTCAATACGCAAAAGTAACTCATCTATATACTTTTGCATACTTTCCATCTGTTCAACAAGAAGCCCTATAGTAATCTCTTTTTCAATCTCATTAATCTCTTCCTCCTGGGGATCAGCCGCTTGTACAACCAGTTCATCTGCTACTTCCCCGGTCATATCTTCAACCTTGATCCCAGCACACTTAAATGCTAATGAGAATGCCGTTTCTTCTCTTTTATCTGAATGCTCATTACCATTCTTAGCCGCATATTCTAAAGGATCACTTACATATACATTCGTTCTCTCGCTGACTCTGTTATTATATTTGTTTATAAAACGTGAATAATTCTTCGCAATCTCCTTAGTGTTTTTTCTATGGTAAGATTTCAAAAAATTACACAGTTCCTTTATTGTTCCCGTATAATGTCCCACATAACCGTCATTACTGTTATGCAGACAAATCAAAATCGGGTTATCATATCTGTCTCTAAATCCGGTATCTAACCACAGATAATCTGTGTAATAACCGGCAGCCGTTGAACTATTCATCTTCTTGTCAAGATAGAACATAGTATTCTTCTCATTTGTTATGAAATTTCTAATCAAATCAAATTTTACTCTTTTTCCTGTAAGATTTTGTATTGCTTTTTCAACATTCTCCGAAACGTCTACGAAAACTTTGTCAAGTATCTTCACTTCACCCATTTTTCATATGCCTCCTTCTTACTCTCCACCTTTGTTTTTCAAAAAATATATATCTATTTTATCACATTATTATTCATCAATCCATATTGAACCTCTCATGACTAAAGCCACGAGATTCTTGGGAACTCCTTTCTACTGAAAAGATATTTACCAAGCTAACCCGATAGTTCCTATCGTTCTTTTTTTATTCGTCTATGCCACTTCTAATATTCTCAATCCTTCGTTAAGAATATTGATAGCGGCATTCACATCTGTCATGATGAGTATGACAACAATGACAATCCCATTCTCTTATTGACAGATTTTTCGTGTCCTTATTTACATACCCACACACATTACAATTTTGAGAACTTGTAAATCTTCAATGCATACAATGTCGTTACTCTTGTTTATTTCGGTAGATAACTTCTGTAAGAAATCTTTTCTCTGATTTGCGATATGCTCCTGAAGTCTTGCTACTTTTATTCTTACCTTATTACGATTTGAACTACCTTTTGATTTTCGAGATAATTTCTTTTGCAACTTAGCAAGTTTGTCCAATGATTTCTTTAGATACTTTGGATTTGGAATCATTTCACCATCAGATGTGATACAAAATTCTTTAATTCCTAAATCAATTCCAACCGCATTACCGGTTTTCTCAAATGTCTCAATATCTACATCAGTACAACAAAGCGAAACAAAATATTTTCCACTTGGTTCTTGTGATACAGTTGCATTAAGAATCCTGCCTTGTGGTATTAACCTGTTTTTCGTCCTTACCATTCCAAGCTTTGGTAACCTAATATACTTACCACAATACTGTATATTGCCATTTACACATTTTGATTTATACGCAGATAGATGTAATCCAGGCCTCATAGGACATCTGATTATTAAATTGTTCATTTTTTTTAATATTTTAAAAATCTATCACTCTTGTAGCTATTTTTTCCTTAAATCTCACATCATGTTCCACTATTAACATCGTAGGTCTAAATGTCTCAATCAGCTTTTCTATCTGCATTCTTGTGTAGACATCAATATAGTTAAGCGGTTCATCCCATATATAAAGATGAGCAGATTGTAAAAGACTTGAAGCAATAAGCACCTTTTTCTTCTGTCCCTCTGAGTACTGTTCCATCGGTTTTGAAAAAAGTATTCTTTCAAAGTCAAGCTGCCTTAACAGTGTGAGAAACATCGTGTAATCCAGTCCATGTTTCATCGAATAATCCAAAAGACTGCCATTAAGCTTGGTCGTATCCTGATTTATATATGATATTGTAAGATTCTTTGGAACTTCCAAACTACCCTTTGTCATATAGTTTCCTTTTGCACACTCTTCCGGCTTTCCAGCTTCCAGTATAGCTTTAATCAAGCTTGATTTGCCACAACCATTCTTCCCATTTATAACAATCTGCTCGCCATTTCTAATCTCAAAGGTTATATTTCTGACCGCAGGTTCAGATGCATCATTATATGTCAATGAAAAGTCGCGACACAAAATAAGACGTTCCTTATGATAGCCTAGAGGCTTAAGTTTAAGATTTACAACTTCCTCTATGTCATTTAGAAGTCCCTCCTTCTCTCTAATCTCCCTTTCCATACGTTTTTCATATGCCTTAACACTCTTGTGCATTTTTTTAGTCTTGGCTCCAATATATGCCCTGGTACCAATGAATCTGTCATGTTCTTTTTGCGGATTAAAACCTATTTTTGTATTTTCATTTTTTTGTGCCCATCTGCTTGCCCTGTCAACAGCCTGTTCCAGTTTTACTATTTCTTTCATATGCTTTTTATTCTCTGCTCTTGCGTTAATATCTGCTTTTTCTTTGTTTTCCCACCAGCTTGAGAAATTACCTGCCTGAACATCAATAGAAGAACGATTTAGCACGAGAACATGGTCAATACAGGAATCAAGAACATCTCTGTCATGGGATACCAGTATAAACCCCTTTTTCGTAGCAAGATATTTCTTAACAATCTCCCTCGCCGAGGTATCAAGATGATTTGTAGGCTCATCAATCAAAAGAAAATCATTTTCTCCCGAGAACAAAACTGCAAGCATCACCTTCGTCCGCTCCCCAAAGCTTAATGTTTTATAAGGTCTGTAAAGAAGACTGGCATCAATTCCAAGCACCGCAAGTTCACACATCACCTTCCAGCCTTCAACATTTGGTTTCCAATTTTCCATAAGCTCTGATGCTGTCTTTTCCATATCACTTTCTGTAACTTTGTATGGAAAATAGTCAAAAACAGTACTGGTGCTTATACTCCCCTGATATTCATATTTTCCAAGCAAAAGATTTAAAAATGTTGTCTTTCCTTTTCCGTTTCTTCCTATGAAACCGAGCTTCCAATCTGTATCAATACAAAATGAGATGTTCTCAAAAATATTATCAAAACTGCCATTATAAGCAAAAGTCAGGTTATTTACATTTATCTGTGCCATATATACCTCCTTTGCCTGCATTCCGACGGAGTCTTCTCCGACTGAGATAAAAAACGGGTCTATTCTGCATATGCAAAATAAACCCGCAAAATCCAACTAAGATAAATCTATATAATTATCATCCGATAAGTATAAAGATAGAAGATGCGATAATCTAACTTAAGCATACACAAATAAACCTGCAATCCGCAGGACTTAACCATCAATGTGTTTTACCTAAATCAAACTATCTATTCTTCATTTCTTCACCTTACACAAACAGTGCCCTTTCTTTTTTTCAGAATATCACATGCCTGTCAATAAATCAACAATATTTTCTTTGCTGGCCTTATGTATATCAGGCAACGAAAACAATACCAGCAGCACAATTGTAAACAAAAATACGTAAATAATATGTACCCATTCAAAACTATATATTGGTATGTTATCAATCTTTATTTTATCTAATATACCTAACAAACAAGATAGCATAATTACTATTATCGATATAATACCTGTGACCATAGCGGCAGTAAATTGTTCTATACTTAATAACATACATATTTCCTTTTTACCATTTCCTAATGCTCTCAACACTCCAATTTCGTATTTTCTTTCCAAAATAGACATTTTCATAAAAAAATGAATAACAACTACACAAAACGCCGAAACAACAAGCGCCAAAATGGTCATAACAAATATAATACCAGATATTTTTGTCGTTATAACTTGACTTTTTCCTTTAGACCATTTATTACACTTCAACCCAATATCTGCAATATTTTTTTCAATGTTGTTTACTTGTTTTATATCGAATTCACTTAAATACAAACTACATTTGTTGTACACAATCTCATTAGATATAGTTTTATCAAAATAAACATTCATCTGTTCTTTATCATTTACAATACCTACTATTTTCTTAGTTCCTATTTTTGTATTACCCATGCTAAAAGATATGTCAACTTCTCTTCCAATGATTTTTTCAGTTAATGGTTCATTAACATCACCCTCAATAATCTCTTTCTCTGAATATAATGAATTATCTTGAAGTATCTCTTGCAAAAATATATTTACAAGCCCATAAGATATTGTAATTTCGTCTGAATTATTAGTGTTCCTTCCTACCAAAATATCGCTATCATTATTAATTGCTCCTTGTGTTACTACATTACCAAAATCATCTTGTAAACTGTACACAATAACATCTCGTTCATACTCGCCTAAACAAATCTCTTTTTCCAATTCACGTGATATATATATTTCTCCATTTTTAGAAGATGTACTATTTTTTACCCCTGCCACCTCTACGTCTATTACATTTTGCTCTGATAATGCAATCTGTATTTTTTCCTATTGCTGAATTTTGTCCGAAAATCATCAGATAATTTTTCTCCAAAACCATTATCCTGCTGTTTCCATACTGTATATTTGTCATTTTCTAAATAATCCGACTTGATAGTAGTATTTATTTTATTTGTCGTATTAACAAATCCCATTATTAGCATCAAACAAATTATTGCAAAAATACTAATCATACATATCCCTATGTATTTCCTTTTTCTATATATAATACTTCTTAAGCTATACTTGAGCATCCACTTTTTCGACTTTGAGGTTTTTTCAATTTTTATTTCTAATCGCTCATTATTATTAATTTTCAAATCTGACACTATTTTTCCATCATTTATTTCAATAATTCTATCCCCATATTTTTCTGCAATTTGAATGTCATGGGTAATAATTATAAACAATATTTTATCGCTTAGTTTTTTTATATAGTCAAACAATAATCGGGTATTTTCCTCATCAAGATTTCCTGAAGGTTCGTCAGCATAAACTATTCCATCATTTCTCAAAAACTCTCTTGCAATAGCAACCCTTTGCTTTTCTCCACCAGATAAAAACGATATTTCTCTTTCTTGTATACTTTCGATATCCAACAAACTAACTATTTCTTCATATTGATTTAAATCTACTCTTTTCCCTGCGACATCACATCCCAAAAATATATTTTCTCTTACATTTAACGAATCAATTAGATTGAAATCCTGAAAGATTATTCCCAAGCAATTTCTTCTATACCATTCTGCATCTCTTTGATTACTACTTTCATAATTCACATATCCGGTATAATCATTATCAATTCCACTCATCACATTAAACAAAGTGGTTTTTCCCGCTCCAGATTTTCCTTTGACAAACACAATCCCCTTTTCATCAAAATCGAGCGATATATTCTTTAAAATATGGGATTTTGATACATTTGATACTTTCATTTTCCACCTATTCACTATATTCCTGTATTTTTTTCTTTAAAGACATATTGTAATAATTACGATACAACGATTCTAATTTGTACCAAAACTCATCATTCCACTCTATTATAGGACTTTTATTTACAACGTCCCACCAATATGCTGAAGACATTAATACACTTGAACTTACTTCTTCATTATCAATCAAGTTAAACCCGCTACTATTAATATCAATCATTTTTTTCTTAATAGCATTCTTGTAATCAGTTGTATTAATTCCCATTGCATCACATACATATAAAAAATTATACGTTCCCGCATCCGTATTATCCAATTTGTATGAATCATTTTTTACTTTTTTTAGTTCGCTCTGATATATATTCTCAAAAGAGTTCAAAACATCCGAACAATCAATCTCATTCAAGCATCCCATCTCATAGAATGTATATATCATTGAAACTTTTAAATCTCTATTTTCGCTCTTATTATACTGTTTAATCAAACCTTTTTTTATATCATATCTATCTATGTTTACTCTTGACTTATTCATCATATTATAAATAATCATTGTATTATTAATACTATCGTCAACATATTCCTTGATATATTTTTCTGGTTCAATTAAGCTACTAATGTTGTAGCTTATAAACAAATCATTAGAATAATCATAATAATTCTCTAATTCTTTTAAGTAGTTTTTATTCTCTACACCAAATATATCATTCGTATAGATTACTCTTATTAATTCTAAAAATCCGGCATTTTTATATGATATATCATCTATAAAATCTTCATAATCTGACTTAACCTCTTTGTAAAACTCCGTATCAACTTTTCCATTTCCCAATTCTACCATATTAAAATATTTAGCCATTCCATAATAGCCCTGTATGCCATCTATAACTTCTACGGTAGTTATTTCACCATCACTATCACTTCTCTTACGCACATACAAATCACATACACCAACCAATATCAACAGAATTACAACTATGATAATCTTTTTTTTAGTTATTTTAAATCTCATATAATCCTCTTTTCATAAAAAATCACGAGATATATACATATCTCGTGACGTATTATAACATATGGTAATTATTCTGCCCTCATATTACCAAACATATTTAACTGTACCAGATACTGTTATTGCATCCAAAGAATTGCCTTTAGAATTCTTTACTATGTATGTTCCAGAATGTATTTCTTTATATCCTGTTAAATAATCACAATCTACTTCTATCTGATATGACCATGAAGCAGACTTAACCTTATATTCTGCTGTCGAATTAGAATTTATTATTTTTGATCCACTCGAAAAATTAATTTCCGGAAAATGCCCAATTGGATTTATACCTGTTGTAACATCCATCTCTGTACTAACATTCAAATATACACGCGTATTTGTAGTAGCTCCTTCACAACTTTTTGTTGTATAATCACTAAATGTATCTGTATCCTTAATTTCAAGAAGTTCACCAATAATGCCATTTCTAATGCCATTTAGCTCAGGTAGCGAAAGTGCATACGCTTCAATACTAGATTGTGCAATAATTGCTCCTACAATAACTAAACAGCATAATTTTTTTAATATTCTCATCTTTTACTCTCCCTTTAATAAATATTTCTGTACAATAATATCAAAAAAAAAAAAAAAAGCAAGCACATTCTATTTATAATATTGTATTTATCTCTTTGTCATGTAATTGTTCGAAGTTTAACATAAGCAATTACATATTATTTAACAAGCCCGATTAAATCATTGATATCTTCAACGTTTTTCTTAATCATATAATCTTCAATTCCCTTTACCACTTCCATTGTAGCATACGGATTAAAGAAATTAGCTGTTCCAACCGATACTGCTGTCGCACCTGCAAGTATAAACTCAAGTGCATCTTCAGCAGTTGCTATTCCGCCCATACCGATGATTGGAAGTGATACTGCGTTAGCTACCTGATACACCATCCTCACTGCAACAGGCTTTACTGCAGGACCTGACATTCCTCCAGTCTTGTTCGCAAGTGCAAATGTCTGTCTGTTGATATCTATCTTCATACCCGTAAGAGTATTGATAAGTGATAACACGTCAGCTCCGCCTGCTTCTGCAGCTTTAGCCATCACTGTTATGTCTGTCACATTAGGACTCAACTTCATAATAACCGGTTGCTTTGCATGCTTCTTAACTTCCCTTGTGATAGCTTCCACAGCCTTTGGATCCTGACCAAAAGCGATTCCACCTTCCTTCACATTAGGACAGGAGATATTAATCTCTAACATATCAACATCTTCATCTGCTAATCGCTCAACTACTTCTATATAATCCTCTGTTGATTTTCCACACACATTTACGATAATCTTTGTATCATAATTCTTGAGAAATGGGATATCTCTCTTTGCAAACACGTCAATACCCGGATTTTGAAGTCCTATTGCATTAAGCATTCCTGATGCTGTCTCAGCAACTCTCGGAGTCGGATTTCCCGGCCATGGGATGTTTGCAACACCTTTTGTAACCACAGCTCCCAGCTTATTCAAATCAACAAATTCCGAATATTCCATTCCCGAACCAAACGTTCCTGATGCCACCATAACAGGATTCTTAAGTTCTACACCTGCAAGATTTACTGAAGTCTTCATTAGATTTCTACCTCCTCTGCTAAGAATACAGGACCTTCTTTACATACACGCTTGTTGTTAACGTGGGAATGATGATCTACTTCCTTGCTCTTACATACACATGCAAGGCAGGCACCAATACCACAAGCCATTCTCTCTTCAAGTGAGAGGTATGTTGTAAGTCCTTTTTCTGCACCATATGCTTTTATTGCTCTAAGCATAGGTGTTGGTCCACATGAGTAGATAATCTCTCCTGTTACATTCTGCTCTTTTACTGCATCTATAACATTTCCCTTTGTTCCTGCACTTCCGTCTTCAGTAGCAATAACAACTTTCGCATACTGCTTCATATCTTCTACAAGAAAAAGCTCATCTCTATATCCGAGTACTGCTGTAATATCTTTGCAGCCCGCCTCTTTAAGCTCTTTTGCAAGCTCTACCATAGGCGGAATCCCTATTCCGCCACCCATCAAAATAGCTGGTTTATCTGATAATGGAAAACCATTTCCTAAAGGTCCCATAACCTCAACAGTATCATCAACTGCTAATCTGCTGAATTCTTCTGTCCCCTTACCTGCTATTCTATATACAAGTCTAAGTTTTCCTGCCTCTTTGTCTACTCCACAAAGACTTATAGGTCTTGGAAGTAATCTTGCCCCATCATTGCAATAAACAGATACGAACTGACCTGCGACTGCTTTACCGGCAATTCCCTTTGCTTCAAGCACTAAATCATATATATCCGTACCAATTGCTTTTGATGATTTTACAACTGCTTTTTCTTTTATATGTTCTGACATAATAATCTCCATTCCTTTAGACGCTATGCGTCGTATTTTTTTCTATGCTGTATATACTATTTTTCCACCAAGTATAGTATACATAACCTTACCCTTTACCTGTTTACCATTAAATGGTGTATTCTTACCTTTTGATTTGAATGTATTCACATCTATTACATATTCTGCATTTGGATCAATAATAGTGATATCTGCCACCTTACCTTCCATAAGCGTTCCTCTGTCAAGTCCCACTATTTTTGCCGGATTGTAGCTCATCTTCTCCGCCATCTGCATATATGTCAGATACCCCTTTTCAACAAGCTCTGTTATGGTAAGAGCAACACTTGTCTCTATTCCCACAATTCCAAACGGAGCATCTATCATACCCTTTGCTTTTTCTTCTTCACTATGTGGAGCATGGTCTGTTGATATTACATCCATAATTCCATCTCTAAGCCCTTCTTTAAGTGCGTTCACATCTTCTTTTGTTCTAAGTGGTGGATTCATCTTGTAATTGGCATCTGTCATATCCATATCTTCTGTAGACAGGATAAAATGATGAGGACAAACCTCGCCTGTTACTTTTAGTCCTTTAGCCTTTGCTTCCTTTATCATCTCTACCGCACCACTTGTGGATACATGACAGAGATGAAGCTTTGCTCCTGTTTCTTTTGCCAAAAGAATATCTCTTATTGTGATAATATCTTCCACTGAATTGCTGATTCCAGGGAGTCCTGCTGCTCTTGTAAGCTCATCATCATTCACAACACCACCATGTACAAGAGGCTTGTCTTCACAATGTGCCAGTACAGTCATATCAAGTTCTGCCGCTTTTTTCATAGCTTCCCTGTACGTCCACGAATCCATAACAGACTTACCATCCTCACTTATCGCGATGGCTCCTGCCTCTTTTAACGCATCCAAATCTGTAAGCTCCCTGCCCTCCTGTCCAATTGTAACTGCCGCAACAGGACTTACATTGGCATATCCATATTCTTCTGCTCTCTTAATTATATCCTTTACCACCGAAGGACTGTCTGTCACAGGCTTTGTGTTAGGCATGGCAAACACTGTTGTGACACCACCTGCCGCCGCAGCCATCGTACCGGTCTCAACAGTTTCCTTGTACTCAAATCCCGGATCTCTCAGATGTACATGCAAATCAATAAGTCCCGGCATAGCAATCATACCTGACGCATCAATCACTTCATCTGCATCTGAATTTAAATTCTCTCCTCGTTTTCTAATCACATTATTTTCTACAAAGATATCCTCGACCTTATCTGTACCAGTGGCCGGATCAATCACTCTTACGTTCTTAATTAATAAAGTCATCATTCTCTCCATTCTAGTCAAATACTTTTTCTACGTCAGTAAGCACCATCCCATTATCAATATAGTCTTTGAATTCATCAGGCTCTATCCACTTGTATTCAAGCAAATCCTCAGACAACACGACTATATCCTCATCTGTCTCACACAAATATGCAAGTCCCAGATACTGTATCTCACCTACTACATATGTCCATGTGTACAGGATTCTTCCAATCTTCACATCAAGTCCTGTCTTACACTTTACAGCGTCCAAAACTGTATTCTCCGGACTGTTACCAAACATTACCTCATCATCCACGAATTCCCATCTGTATGGCTGTGTGATATTATCATCATACCATTTCTTCATAACTAAGTACTTATCTTCTCTTTTTACTATCCCTTTTACTTTGATTCTAAATTCTGACAATTCTTATTCCTCCTTTATCTTACAAACCCTCGTAGTTCTCAAGCATTTTCTTATCGATGACGATTCTGTTATCCATCGTCTTCATAATATCCACGATTCTTATTCTCTTACTCACTACTGATGATGAAAAATCATATATTGTATTATTTCCAAACGACAACACCATTGGCTCAAGCGGATTATCATTCTCCTTTATCACAAGTCCCTTTTCTCCATTGCTGAGCTCAACACAGGCTCCCGGCGGCATAACATTGATACTGCTGAGCAGCGCATATACCGTATTAGCATCATAAATCTCATCATTATCAATCATATGTCTGAGTGCTGCCAGTTCAGAAACAGGACTCTCATCCAATTTCATGGCAGTCATTGCATCATAGGCATCTGCAACAAGCAATATCTTCGTGCCCGGGTATAATTTCTTATCTCTGCCTTCATATCCTGAACCTATATCATATATCTCCTTTTGCGACTGTGAGATAATTCTCTTAGCTCCCGGAGATAACGTAATGTAATCAGACAAAGCACTGTAACCTGACGCTATACCTCTCTTAATCTCTGACTTCTCATCATCACTTATATCATACTTGCTGGCAAGACCATACGCAATATTTAACTTGCCAAGATCATGGAGCAATGCCGCAATCACAATATCTAACTGTGTCATAAAATCAAGATGAAGCTTGTGCGATATAAGTGCACACAAAATAGCCACGTTAATAGAATGCTTATAGACATAATCATCTGCACTTCTTAAATTCTGGGTAAAATTAATCTTCTTAAACATCTTACCATAATTCTTAATAATCATATTCGCAATATTCAACAAATTCTTAGGATCATTGTGTGATAACAGGTTCTGCATATCCTCCTTGATTGCAAATACTGCAATTGTCTGAAATCTCTCAAACTCTATATCATCTTCTGTCATAGGTGGCAATGGTTCTGCCGGCTCAAGCACATAAATGCCAATCAGGCCAAAATTCGCAATACTTTTGATACCCTGCGAAGTAAGCTTAGTATCTCTGTCGTAAAGCAGCACACCCTTCTTGTTATATATAGGTTTTGCCAGACGCATTCCGACCTTCAGGTCTTCACTTTTTACAAATAGCATGTCCGCACCTCATTTTCCGTAATATATATATAGATATATAATATCATTTTACACTCTATATTTCAATAAAATAAATGTGTACACAAACTATTGACTTTTATCTATAATATATTTATTATATTACTACATTGTATATTATTTATCTTTTTATTAATATTTTAGGAGGGATTTTATGAATATTTTTAAATTAATCAGGCGTATTTCAATTTTTGCATTTTGCTTTGTATTTCTCTTATCTCATCCACTTGAAGTCAAAGCATCATCATTTGCAATCGTAATCTTGTCTGACTACAACAAGACACTGAACATTGGCGATGAATTTTTACTCACTGCCATCTCTTCCGACTTATCTATTCCGAAGTTCAAGAGTAACAACTCTTCCGTCGCTTCTGTTAACACTTACGGTGTTGTCACTGCGAAAAAGTCCGGAAGTGCTACTATCACTGCCAAAGTAAAGGGTGGCGAGGCAAGATGCAGGATAACGGTAAAAAAGACTACCATTACACTTAGTTCCCACTCTTATTCTCTTGAAAAAGGTGAAACTGTAAGGCTCACTGCAAAATCCTCAACCGGTCATACTGTCACATACAAGAGTAACAGAAAGAGTATCGCCACAATAGATGAGTATGGCAGAATTACAGCCATAAAGCCAGGCGAAGCTACAATCACCGCCACCTGCGATAAGACCAGTGTAACCTGTAAGATAACAGTTAAGAAGCCTGTGATTAAGCTTTCAAAGACTTCACTGACATTAAAAGTCGGAGATAAATCAAGACTTATCGCAACCGCATCTTCCGGATATCCTGTCACGTTTAAATCCAGCCGAAAAAGCATCGCAATAATTGATGAATACGGTAACATCCAGACACTAAAAGCCGGCACCACTGTAATCACTGCCAAGCTTGATGGTGTGGAAAAGACATGTATCTTAACTGTCAACGAAGATTCTAAGAAAAAAAAGAGTAAAAAATAGTCTTCTCTTAGTAAGGCTTGTTATTTAATATTGATTTCCTTTTGTAATAGGAGTATAATTTTTCTGTTAATTTATGTATTTTTGAAAGGAACAATAGAAAAATGAGTAACGAGAAGACACTTGAAAACATGAGTTTTACCACAAGATCCATTCATGTCGGCAACGAAGCCGATCCTGCAACAGGTGCAGTTGAGCCTGCAATCTATATGGCAAACAGCTTCCAGTTGCCTTATGACCCTTCTACAATGAACTGGTCAGCTTCTGAAGAGAATATCTACACACGTAACGGTGGTGTTAACCAGGGCAAGCTTGAGAAAAAGCTCGCAAACCTTGAAGGCGGTGAGGACTGTGTAGTTCTTGCAAGTGGCGTTGCAGCTTTATCAGCACTGTTTTTCACAAAGTTAAAAAAAGGTGACCATGTCATCTTCTCCACAGTTACATATATTGCAACATATCGTATCTTTAATGAGCTTTGGACTGAGAAATGGGGCATTGAAACTTCAATCGTTGATTGCACAGACGTTAACAAAATCAAAGAGGCCATCCGTCCTAACACAAAGCTTATCCACTTTGAGACACCTGGTAACCCAACTCTTTGTATCTGTGATATAGAAGCAATTGTTAAGCTTGCACATGATAATAACATTTTAGTGTCCGTGGATAATACATTCTCTTCACCTTACAACACAAAGCCTCTTGAATATGGTGTTGACTTTGTAGTCGAGAGTCTGACTAAGTATATCAATGGTCATGGTGATTCTATGGGTGGTGCCGTTATTGGTAACCATGAAGATATGGAAAAAATCCGTTATCAGGCACAGGTAAATATCGGTGGATGTATAAGTCCATTTAACGCATGGCTTATTATGAGAGGAGCACAAACCTTCCCTCTTCGTATGCAGGTACATAACGATAACGCTCTCGCAGTTGCTAAATGGCTTGAGAAACAGCCTTGTGTAAGCTTTGTTGCTTATCCTGGTCTTGAAAGCTTCAAGGATCATGAGCTGGCTGCCAAACAGATGAAGAATGGTTTTGGTGGTGTTCTTTCCTTTGGACTAAAGGGTGAGCATGATTTATACAACAGAGTTGTGACACATCTTAATATATTTACTTCTGCTGTTTCACTGGGAAATGCAGGAAGTCTTATCGTATTTCTGGGAGAAGATGATGAAAGAATGTATCTTTACCCACAGGAATTCCATGGTGGTTTTTACCGCGTAGCTATCGGTATTGAAGACAAGGACGACCTTATATATGATCTTAAGCAGGCATTTGAAGCAGAAGGCTTAGAGACAGTAGAATAAACATTTCTAAAAAAAGGCTATGCTTTAACTATTCAAGCTAAAGCATAGCCTTAATTAATTCAGCTGGTTATTCGTTAATGTGCTTTGAACATGCAATTGCCAATGCTCCAGGTCCAATGTGACACGCCACACTTAGTGATAATTGATCGATATAAATCTCTCTGTCAGGAAATACCTCAAGTATCTCTTTTTTAAACTCTTCTGCCATCTCTTGATTTTCACTGTGTGCAATAAAGATGTCTACTTTATCTTCACCACCAAATCTTGTCTCAATATCCTTCTTAGTTGCATCTATCATAATAGATTTAGCCTGTTTAACAGTTCTTGCCTTTGCAAAAGCGTCAAGCTTTTCACCCTGTATCTGTAATACAGGCTTTAACTTAAGCAAATTACCAAGTGCTGCCGCTGCAGGTGTAATTCTTCCACCACGCTTAAGATACAACAATGTATCAAGCATAATATAGATGCTGGAATCAAACTTCTTCTCTTCCAGAATATTCTTAACTTCCTCTGCACTCTTTCCTTCGTTCACTAATGCAATCGCATCCAATACAGACTGTCGCATAGTAACCGAAACTCTCTGATTATTAACTACAAATACCTTACCATCGTATTCGTCTTCGCCTGACAACATCGTGGCTGTCTGGCAACTTGAACTAAGTCCACTGGACATAGGAATGTGAACAACATAATCATATTCCTTAAGAGCTTCATCCCATATATTCATAACAGCTTCCGGTGCTGGCTGAGAAGTAAAAATCTTAGCATCCTTGTCCTTAAGCTTCTCATAAAATTCTTCTACAGTGAGATTAACTCCTTCAAAATAAGTCTCATCATCAATTGTAAATGGCATTGGTAATACAAATACACCAAGCTCATCAGCCTGACTCTGTGTTATTCCACTGTTACTGTCTGTTACTATCGCTATATTACTCAAATCTAATTTCTCCCTTACAAAATAGTAGCAAAAATACCACTATAAGTTTATCATTGGCAGTTTTTGATGTCAACACTTATTATCTGTGTTCCAAAAGCCAATTAATCGATGCATAAGCAAAAAGGGCACTTCCATACGGTAATGCGACTTCATCAAATTTAACCATAGGATGATGTTGTGGATATTTAAATCCTTTGTCCGGTTGTCCTGCTGCAAGGGCAACCATAATCGATGGAACTTTTTGACTTATATATGCAAAATCCTCTGAGCCGGCTGATTTAGAGGCTCCCCCGTTACTCATCTTTGCAAGCTCCGATACTGAAAATGCCATCTTCTCCGGCAGCAGTTCTTTTACGTATTTAAGAGTATCTGCCGATAATTCTTTGTTGTTCATCAATGTCGGACATCCGCTTCCAAATGTAACCGTAGCATCGGCTCTGAATGAAGCTGCAATGCCTGTTGTTATCTCTGTCATTCTCTCTTTAATAAAAGCTCTTGTATTCTCATCAAAAGTCCTGATACTTCCACCCATTGTAACTACATCAGGAATAACATTTGCAGCAGTTCCTGCATTTATTGTGCCTATAGTCAACACCGCCTGCTCATTCATAGCAAGCTCCCTTGCACCTATTTCCTGAAGTGCTATCAATATATGGGCCGCCGCATTCAGAGGATCAACCCCGGTATTTGGCATAGAACCATGACACCCTTTGCCTTTTACCTGTATCTCAAAGTAATCTGCTGCCGGTGCACTGACTCCCGGTGCTGATACCACCGCTGTTCCTGGTGCAAATGGCATTCCTGCCATGACATGAATCATAAGAGCCGCATCGACTTTAGGATTTTCCAACAAACCGTTTTCAATCATATCCTTTGATCCCTCAAAAATCTCTTCTGCCGGTTGAAACATAAACTTTATAGTTCCCTCTATCTCATCCTCATATTCTCTTAATATTCGTGCAGCTCCAAGAAGCATAGCTGTATGCATGTCATGACCACACCCATGCATACAACCGTTTTCGGATTTAAATTCAACATCTGATTCTTCCCTCATAGGAAGCGCATCCATATCCGCGCGAAGCATAAACACTTTACCTGGTTTCTTTCCACCAATAGTAGCTACAAGTCCTGCTCTGCCACATCTCTTTGGCTCATATCCCATCTCTTCCAAACTTTTTTTTACATATTCTACTGTGTTGCCAATCTCAAATCCTGCCTCTGCATGAGAGTGAAGATATCGTCTGTCTTTGATAATATCATCCTTTAAATTCATGGCTTTCTCTAATATTTCATCTTTTTTCATCTATTACACCCTTTCTTAAATACTTTGCTGTAATTGTTTCTGCTGTATCATACATCTGTATTATGTTCAATAACAATAACTGTATTCCCTATTTCAAATAATCATCTGTACTACAAGTGATACCAACGTAATCGCAATCCAACAACACAATCCCATTAGAATAGGTTTTCCACCTTTCTTAACAAGTGATACTATATCTGTATTTAATCCAATTGCACACATTGCCATTGCAATAAAGAATTTAGCCATCCATTTCATTACAACGACAAATTCTCCCATATAGAAAGTTGTAAACGCTGATACTTCTAATGTTCCTACAATAGTTGTAACTATAGACGCTCCAATAAAGTATAAGATAAACCACGGGAATATCTTCTTAAAATCGAAAGTATTTGAAGCTCCACCCTGTTTTTTTGCCTTATACATTCTCATACCGGCAAGTACAAGTGTAATTGGAATGATAGCAAGTGTTCTTGTCAATTTTACAGTTACTGCTGTTGATAAAATTCCCTCTACTCCATAGAGACCTTCTGCTGTTGATGCTGCTGCCGTAACAGACGATGTATCATTTACTGCTGTTCCTGCAAAAATCGCAAATCCTTCCGAACCAAGTCCTATTGCATGTCCTAATGCCGGAAAAATCAATGCCGCCATTACATTAAACAAAAATATAACGGAAATAGATTGTGCCACCTCGTCATCATCTGCCTCAATTACAGGCGCTGTAGCGGCAATTGCTGAGCCACCGCATATAGATGAACCAACACCAATTAAAGTAGATACCTTTGAATCCATCTTTAACAGCTTCATCATAAAAAAAGCTGTAATAAGAGATATTGAAATTGTACATATTATTACCGGAAGACTCTGTGTTCCGACTTTTGCAATCGTTCCTAAGTTAAGAGAAAATCCAAGAATTATTACTGCCCACTGAAGAATCTTCTTGGATGTAAACTTCACCCCTGATGCAAATGTGTCACTTCCTGACAGTGTTGGCTTTATCAAAGTAATAATCATACCTATCAAAATCGCAAACACTGGTGCTCCAATCACCTCTAATGATACACCTGCGAATTTAAGTGATCCTAAAAAAGTCGCAACTCCTGCAATTACTGTACAAATAACGATTCCAGGAATTGATTTTTTTGTTAATTTCATATTCTGCCTCCTTATTCTTTTCCAAAATATAGAAATTCTTCTTGACTTAATTATACTCATTTTTTACAATAAAGAAAAATTATAAATTTTTATATGTCCATAATTATTTTTTATCATCGGAGACCTGCTATGTTAGATTTTAGAACAGAAACATTTTTAACAGTATGTGAATATATGAATTACACCAAAGCAGCTGAGATTCTTAATATGACTCAGCCTGCCATTTCGAATCACATTCACTATTTAGAAAACTATTACGGGACGAAGTTATTTACATACAACAATAAGAAGCTTTCTCTCACTCCTCAGGGAAAGCATTTACAAAAAGCACTTCAAACGCTTGTACATGATGAATTAAAGCTAAAAAACGACTTATCACAAATAAATCCTGTAAAAAAATACAAAATAGGAGCAACCCTTTCTGTGGGTGACTCCTATTTACCTGACTTTATTTCCTCATACCTTGACAACCACACCGATACAGAGCTTTCTGTCACTGTTGCAAATACTGCTACTCTCCTAAAAAAGTTAGACCAGGGTCAATTAGATATCGTATTAAGTGAAGGATATTTTTCAAAAAACGACTACGAACATCAAGTAATATCCAATGAACCTCTTGCGATTTTTTGCGGTGCAAAGTATGATACAGATGAAATACACTGTCTTGAAGATTTATTTTGTCATCGCCTTATTTCCCGTGAACAAGGCTCCGGAACCCGTGCTATATTTGAACACTATCTCGCCGAGCAGGGCTACAGTATAAACAATTTTCAAAGGAAATGTGACTTTACAAATTTATCACTAATAATTAGGATGCTTATCTCAAATCGTGGAATAAGCGTTTTGTATAAGTGCGTTGGTTCAAATCTTTTAGAGCAAGGCAAACTAAAAGAAATAACTATTAAAGATTTCTCGCTGACACATGATTTCAACGCTCTTTGGCAGAAGAATAGCATGTATAGCTACGAAAACACAGAATTTGTATCTGAATTAAAAGACTTCATAAAGTAATGGCTCATTACTTACCTATCTTAAATGCCTTCAGCCCGGGATATACAGCTGCCTTCCCAAGCTCCTCCTCAATCCTTAAAAGCTGGTTATACTTAGCTACTCTCTCACTTCTGCAAGGTGCTCCTGTCTTAATCTGACCACAATTTAGTGCTACAGCAAGATCAGCAATCGTCGTGTCCTCCGTCTCTCCCGAACGATGTGAGGATATCGCCGTATATCCTGCCTTGTGCGCCATTCTTATTGCATCCAATGTTTCCGAAACGGAACCTATCTGGTTAAGCTTGATAAGAATTGAATTTGCACAGCCCTTTTCAATTCCTTTAAGAAGTCTTGATGTATTGGTTACAAACAAATCATCACCTACAAGCTGAACTTTATCACCAAGCTCATCTGTGATTTTCTTCCATCCCTCCCAGTCCTCTTCATCAAGAGGATCCTCGATTGAGATAATTGGATATTTTGATACAAGATTCTTATACATATCTATTAATTCATCTGAGCTGTAATCCTTTCCTGATTTAGGCTGATGATAACTGAATTGTCCCGTTATTTTCTGCTCTGCTTCCAGCATTTTTGATGTTCCTAAAGGTTTCCACTCACTAGCAGCTACATCTAGTGCAAAACAGATGTCCTCTCCACACACATAGCCTGCATCTGTTACTGCTTCTACTAATATATCCATAACTTCCTGCACACTATTTACGTCTGGTGCAAATCCACCTTCATCACCAACTGCTGTAGAGAGTCCGCGATCATTCAATACTTTTTTCAGAGAATGATACACTTCAGTTCCCATACGAAGTGCTTGTTTAAAGCAACACGCAGAGACTGGTATTATCATAAATTCCTGAAAATCAAGAGAATTTTTGGAATGTACACCCCCGTTGATTATATTCATCATAGGCACCGGAAGTCTGACTGCACCGACTCCCCCCAGAAACCGATACAGGGGCATACCATAATGTTTTGAAGCCGCATTACAACATGCAATTGATACTGCCAAAATTGCATTAGCTCCCAGCTTTGACTTATCCTTTGTTCCGTCTGCTTTTTGCATCGCAGCATCAACAGCATATATATCTGATACCTCCATTCCTGCCAAAGTATCATTTATTACAGTATTGATATTATCCACAGCATTTAATACACCTTTTCCTAAATATCTCTCCTTGTCATTATCGCGTAACTCTAAAGCCTCGAATTCACCAGTCGAAGCTCCACTAGGCGAGGTTCCTCTTCCAATTGTCCCGTCAACCAGGTACACTTGTGCCTCAACTGTTGGATTTCCTCTTGAATCCAGTATTTCTCTACCTGTAACCTTCAAAATATTACTATTATTCATCTTTATAATCTCCTTTTTATTCTGTTCTCTTACTATAATTAACGTTTTGTGGTATTATATACATATAATTGACACTGGAAGGAGGATTTATCTATGATTATTGACACACATGTACATCATGGTTGTATGGGACCATTTTATATGCCTGATGAAATGGTTAGTGAGATGATTTCAAAATATAATATTGACCATATCATCCTGTCTAATTGTCTTTCCTGCGAAAGAGACGAAGAGCTTAATCTCTTACCAAAAAATTTTTCCTCTACTCAATGCGATTCCCTAAGACAATCCTTGAATTTTGCCCGTTCTCACCCTGGCAGGGTATCTGTTATGCCTTGGATTAAACCGGTAACTGAGGGACTTACAGAAGATTTGATAAAGCTTATAGAGGATAATCTTGATTTAGTAAAAGGAATCAAATTCCACGCTCATAACTCCAAGCTCAGATCAGATGCAAAAGAACTCGAACCTTATTATGAGCTTGCCGCAAAGTATAATTTTCCAGTGGCAATTCATACTGGTGGTGTCAATGAAGCGCATGTTAAATATGTTCTAAACGCTGCAAAAAATCACCCTGATGTAAACTTTATTCTAGTTCACATGGGACTTGGTACTGATAATACGGAAGCTATCAGATGCATGGATGAAGTACCCAATATATACGGAGATACCACATGGGTCAGCATTGAATCAACTTTAGAGGCGATTAAGAGATGTGGAGATGACAGAATTGTCTTTGGCACAGACTCACCTATTGACGGTCTTGATACATATGCCTTTAACAAGGCTGGCGAGCGTTCTCTTTATCAGCAATACTTCAATGAATTTAAAGATATGGTTTCGAAAGAGACCTACGAGAAAATCATGTACAAAAACGCAATCAAGCTTTTCAATTTAACAAACTTTATGTAAGAAAAAATGTCATCTGGTATTTACACCAGATGACATTTTGATTTATTTTATCTGTTCTGTTCTATAGATGAATTTCACTGTACCTTGTTTTCCTTCGCTAAGACCTGAAAAAGATGTGTATTCTTTAGCTGCATCAGTTGTTGCTTTTACTCTTTCAACTGCTGCATCAATATCTGCATCAGTCAATTTTGAAAGCTTATCTGTAGCTTCGCTCCTTAACTGACCAATTCCAGTACCAAGCTTTGTAGAACCATCCTTAAGTTTATCAACACCTTCCATAAGCTTAACTTCTGCATCGATAATCTGCGCTGCACCTTCTGTTAAATCAGATGATTTAGCAGCTAACTGTGTTATTCCATCACTCAACTGTGTCATATATCCACTAAGCTTAGAAATACCATCCGGCAGTTGTCCTGCTTCATCTGCAAGCTTTTGCATACCTGGTGCAAGCTTTTTATTTAAATTTACTGAAAGCTTTTTGATTCCATCCTGAACAGCCTGTGTTCCTGCCTTAAGTGTCTTGAGATTTTCTATTAGCTTGCCTTCATCCATCTCACCCTTGATTGTTGTTAATGCCGATACCGCTCCTTCACACTGTCCTAACTTCTCCTCATACTCTAATAGTTTCTCATATCCCTCAATCATCTGATCATACACTTGTGTAAGTTTTTCATAATTCTCATCAAGCTTAGCATAGTATCCTACAGCCGTCTGAAAATCTCCTGCTGCCACATATCCTGTAGCTGCCGCCTTTATCTTTGCCAAACCTTCTTTGTACTGTTTTACGCCTTCTGCCGCAGTCTTTAACTGTGTCTTTGCTTCTTCTATTCCCTCTGTTAGTTTTTGAATATTAGACTGGTATGTTTTTATATTTTCATCAAGAGAGCCGTACATCTTATTCATAGCGCTCTGGAGTTTCTTAACACCTCCATTTACCTGTGTAGCGCCTGCCAAAAGAGTGGTGTTTTTCTTATCTTCTGAAATACTCTGTCTTAAAAGACTGATACCTGCATTTAATTCCTCTATTCCTGCCACAAGCGTTGGAACTTTGTCGTTTAGACCAGAAGTGGACTCTGCTATCTTTGCAGCTGCTTTATCGAATTTGTCTACATATGAGGTATACTGTGTAAGTCCGTCTGAAAACTTATCTGTAGCAGTTTTAAAATCTTTCATATTGGTGCTTAACTGCGTAAGACCTTCTGTTAACTGTCCTGACCCATCTGATAACTGCAAAAGTGCATCTGATACTTTATCAATCATATCTGTAAGAGCACTGGTATCAGTAGCATCATCAATGTCCTCTGTATTTATTCCGCCAAAGATTTCCGTTGTTCCCATTGTAAGTGTCATTAAAAGTTCAAAATCTTCCACATCTGCTGTCACCTCGAACTCTTCAGGAAATTCAACATCAAGCTTATCTGACAATTCAGATAACTTCATATCATCATTTAGTCCTGGAAAAGCAGCACCTACTACAATAGCCTTATCTCCATCATTAAGCACCTTACCATTTGTGACTTCGATATTTGTAAATGTATCTGTTGGAAGCATCATTCCCGACACCATAAGGAACGGTGTACTTACTTTTTCTTTCTTTCCATTTACTTCTTTTTCTACAACAGAGTTATTTGTATATTCAAACTTTATTGTCACCTTACCACTTTTTCCGGCAAGCTCTTTTGCATCAATTTCTTCTCCATCTAGGAAATAAGTGATTTTAACATCTACTGGAAGTTGTTCCTCTGATTCACCTGTATAATAAATATCCGAACCATTTGCCTGCCATGTAAGCCTTTCGTCATCCTGTGTGAATTCTTCATCACCCTTTACATTTTGAATATCTTTAAGGTTGGCAATGTCGCTAATTGTATCTTCACCCTCTTTATTTCTGAGCCATACACTGACAATTTTTTCCTCTGCAGCACCATTCGCATCTGCAATCACATATACCGTTTCTTCTTTATCTGCTCCTGATGAATCACCCGTCATCTTCACTGTTTTATCAATAACACCTGTTAATGTGTTTTCTACCTTCTTTAACTGTTCTTCACCATACACTTTGTCAGAAGGTGTACTGTATGCCATAATACATGTTGCAAAAACGACTGCCGCTGTTCCAAGAGCCGCTATATTTCTTATTCTCTTCTTCATAATTAGTCATCCTCCTTTTTGATAAAACCTTTACTTGTATGAATAATTAATTTATCAAACACCATAAACATTGATGGTAATATGAAAGCCACTACTACCAGACTGATAAGCGCTCCTCTTGCAAGTAACGAGCAGAGAGAACTAATCATATCAATACTTGAATACATACCAACGCCGAATGTCGCTGCAAAGAAGCTTAGGGCACTTACAAAAATCGACTGGAATGAACTGTTAAGTGCATATGAGATAGCTTCCTGCTTATCGGCTCCATTATATCTTGACTTCTTATATTTGTTTGTCATAAGAATCGCGTAATCAACTGTGGCTCCCAGCTGAATAGTACCGATAACAATTGAAGCAATAAACGGAAGAACCGTCTTTGTATATCCCGGTATACCCATATTTACAAAAATAGCAAACTCTATTACTGCCACCAGAATAACCGGTAATGAAATTGATTTAAGTACAAGTGCAATGATTATGAAAATAAGTGCTATCGATACTGCGCTGACAGTCTTAAAATCCTTATCCGTAATTGTTATAAGGTCCTGTGTACAAGGAGCTTCACCAATTACCATCGCGCTCTTATCATATTTATCTACGATCTCTTTAATTACATCTATCTGTTCATTAACTTCATCTGAAGCGGTTTTGTAATCTGAAATAATAAATATCATCTGATATTTTCCATTGTCTAACATTTCCTTGACAGAATCAGGAATCATCTCCTGTGGGACTCTTGGGCCGAGAAGAGATTCCCAGCCTGCTACAAGCTTAACACCTTTTACGTCTGAGACCTCATCAAGCATTTTCTTAACCTGCCCAACCTCTACATCACTGCTTACAAGGACTACATGAGTAGCACCCATCCCATAATCCTCTTCAAGTTTTGCACTCGCCATTACACTCTCTAAATCCTTGGGAAGTGTTCCGGCAAGATCGTAATACACTTCGTTATGTCTGTAACCATAAATAGCCGGAAACAGCACTATAAGAAATATTGCAATAAATGCTATATAATATTTCGATACGAATCTGCCAATTTTTCCAAGATCAGGAATTATAGCTTTATGCTTTGTCTTTTCAATTGCTCTGTCAAATGTAAGAATCATCGCCGGCAAAATTGTTACGCATCCTATAACACCAAGAATAACACCTTTTGCCATAACAACTCCCAGATCCATACCAAGTGTAAATGTCATAAAGCACATTGCCACGAAGCCGGCAACCGTTGTAATCGAGCTGCCAACAACCGACACAATTGTATTGGAAATCGCATGAGCCATTGCTCTCTCATTATCACCAGGATATCTCTCCTTGTTTTCTTCATATGAATGCCATAAGAAAATTGAATAGTCCATAGTAACTGCAAGCTGTAAAACTGCTGCAAGTGCTTGTGTCACAAATGAAATCTCTCCTGTGATAAAATTACTTCCCAGGTTATAAACAATTGCCATTCCTATACTTAACAGGAAAAATACCGGTATAAGGAAAGAATCCATTGTAAGCGAGAGTACTACAGCGGATAAAAGTGCAGCAAGCACTACATACATAATCGCTTCACTATTACATATCTTCTTGATATCCGCAACAACTGCTGACATACCACTCATCAGACACTGTTTTTTTGTAAGACCTCTTATTCTTTCAACAGCATCAAGGGTTGCATCCTCTGACATAGAAGTATCAAACATAATTATCATCAACGTACTTCCCTTTTCCTTATTATTGAATGCATCAACAATATCTTCAGGCAATACACTCATTGGAACATTCAAATCTGTAAGTGATGTGTACCATAACACTTTACTTACATGATCTATCTCTTCAATCCTTCCTTTAAGCTCATTTACCTCTTTGTCATTCATGCCTTCAACAACAGTAACTGCAAATCCTCCGTTTCCGAATTCATCAAGAAGGATTTCCTGCCCCTTCATAGTATCAATGTCACTTGGTAAGTAAGATAAAATATCATAATTAATACGTGTGTTAAAATAACAAATTCCTGAAGGAATCAACAACAGGAAACTAAGTATTAATATTGGTATTCTGTACTTTACAACTTTTTTACCAAAATTTATCATCTTCATTCTCCTTTCTGACTGTTAGTCATTTTTTAATTGTTGAATAAGGTATATCACAAAAATGACCAATGGTCAATAGCTTTTTCAAAAATTATTGACTTTTAGTCATTTTTAGTTTATGTTATTGATATAGGAATTATGTTGGGGCAAGAACCTCATACTATGAAAGGTTGATTTTATGGGTATTCAGGACAAGAAGAAAATGAAACGGGATGCTCTTTTAGATTCTGCATTCTCTCTTTTTACGTCAAAAGGAATTAATAAGACTTCTATATCAGATATTGTCGAAAGTTCAGGCGTTGCAAAAGGTACATTTTATCTATATTTTAAGGACAAGTATGATATAAGGAATATGCTCATCTCTCACAAAGCCAGTCAATTGTTTCATAACGCAGATGTAGCACTTGAAAAGGAAAATATTAATGAACTTAGCGAGCGAATTGTTTTCCTTGCTGACAACATTATTGATCAGCTTGTTGAAAATAAGCATCTGCTTACATTTATATCTAAGAATTTAAGTTGGGGGATTTTTAAAAGCGTGATTGCAAATCCTGATGCCGAAGATGTTGACTTCTATGATATTTACTCCAGACTTATTAACAGCGACGAATATAAGCTAAAAGAGCCGGAGCTTATGGTATTTATGATAGTTGAGTTAATTAGTTCTACCTGCTACAGCTCAATTCTTTACAGCGAACCTGTAAGTGTAGAAGTGCTTAAGCCTTACTTATTCGATTCTATACGAGACATTGTCAAAAGGCATACAATATAAAAAAGACGAGTGGGAAACTTAACTCCTACTCGTTTTTCTTTTTATAACATACATTATCACCAGACATATTATCGAAAAACTCAAAGCTCCACTCGAATCTATAATTACATCTGTAAACTTCGGACTTCTACCAGATACAAAACCCTGATGCACTTCATCTGTAGCTGCGTAGAACGCACAAAAACCTACTGCTGCAACACCCAATGCCATATATCTGTCTCTCACTGCATCGAAGGTCCACAAAAAACCAATAATCCAAAGTGCAAACAAGCCATATTCAGTAAAATGAGCTCCCTTTCTTATCAGAAAATTAAGGATTTCAAACGGAATTATCTTAAGGAATGGAAAAATACCGGTAACAAAATTCACAAGTCCATGGCTCATGCCACTGGAATCGTCTCCTGACTTTGATGACATATAAAAAATAATGCCCATCCAAATAATACATAGAATCAAAAACACTACTCTTCTAATTATATTTCGTTTCATACTAATCCTCCATGTCGGAGCAATTTTTTGCGAGACACCGCGAAGAGAAATTCGCGTAGGCGATTTCTCTTCTGCGATCAGGGCTAATTGAGGCTCCGTCTCAATTAGCTGTATGCAAAATCGGCGCATCAGCGCGATTTTTCATACTAACCTCCATTTCCATTCTGTCATAATTTAGACAACGCAAAACCCAGGGTAGTAAAGCCCTGGGTCTACGTCACGCATACTTTCATATACACTCATTTTAATTAAATATATATACACTTGATTTAATTATTTTTCTATTTTGTATGTGATAACTGTCCCGTTATCATAAGTCAATTTTATCATACAGATAACTACTTTGCAATAAAAAAATTATAAATTTGCAACTGTTTAGAGCCAGTTTTTAACATTGGCTCTGAACAGATACATAAATTTTACTTATGTTTTAATGTTACCAGCACAACTTCCGGCGGGTTATAAAATCTAGGAATCTGAGCATCTCCAAGTCCTTTACTCGCAAACATTGTAGTACCGTTTTCTTCAAATCTTCCACCTGCGTATTTTGGAAAATATTCACCTGAATTTCCACATACGCCACCTACAAACGGGATTCTGATAATTCCTCCATGGCTGTGCCCTGCAAATATAATATCAAAGCCATACTGACTGGTAATATCAAATGTAGTACTATCGTGATATATCAATATATTCAGTCCCTTTTCAACTCTCTCTAAAGAATTAGCAATTCCATATGCCTGATATGAATGTCCATATAGTGTAACTTCATTATCTTTGTCAAGCTTCACCGATGACTCACACAAATCTATCACACCATATTCCTCGAACAAAGCCCTAAGCTCACTAAAATTTGCTGACGCATTACTATCCTGCTCATGATTACCTGTGACATAATATATTGGTGCAACATCACATATTCCCTTTATAAGGTACATAACATCAACTATATCTTCATGATTTTTATCTACAATATCTCCGGTTAATACTATAATATCCGGCTTAGCATCTTTAACCATATTAATCAGATTCTTCTGATGCTTTCCAAAATTCTTATGATGTAAATCTGATATCTGTAGAATCTTATATCCATCCATACTCTCCGGAACTTTTTCAGATTTATATGTGTATTTAGTTAATTTAAGTCTGGTATCCAGAAATCCAACTGCAACAAACAATATAAGTGCAATCAGAAAAATAATACATAATACTTTAATAAATTTAATTATCTTTCTCATTCTATTTCCCTAATTCTTCTTTACACTTTTTAAGAGCTGCCGCAATTACAGCATCCATATCATAATACTTGTACTCTCCAAGCCTTCCGCCAAATATCACCTTGTCCTCTTTGTCGGCAAGCTGCTTATACTTTAAGTACAATTCACCATTTTTCTCATCATTTACAGGATAATATGGCTCGTCTCCCGGTTTCCACTCAGAACTGTATTCCTTGCTGATAACA
>JBGVIE010000030.1:0-25351 GCA_045122895.1 Lachnospiraceae bacterium | reverse complement strand
GTATAGCTTGAGTTATCTCCTATCCAGTCAGACAGCTTGTTAAATGCCCCTTCCAGTGACAGTATCTTCTCTATTGGTTCTCCTGTTTTTTCCAGTTCTACAGTAAGAGGTATATCATACAATGTATCCAGCTTATTGTGTTCTATCATCTCTGCAAGACCCATATCCTGCACAATCCCCTCCGGCGCATTTCCAAAAGAAGACGGACATACTTCTGTTGTAAGTCCAAGTATTTTCCTGTTAATTATACAACTGTAGGCATACACATCATCTGTCACCTTCAGTACCCTCACCAGATATACATTAGCTTCCATACCTGGCGTAACCTCTACCGGAAACTCCGTCCTAAAATAATTCTCAACATAATCAATACACTCCTTAACAGACATCTCACCATCAAGGAGCATCCACTTATCATCAAGGGAGCCGTCTGTTGCATTAGCATAGTATACCTTCTCGGTATCCAGGAACCATTCGTTCATACCAGGTATACCTCCACCATTATATTCTCCTCTCTCGATTTTCTGTTCAAGTGCCGTATGCATTATCTTACATCTGTTTACGTGAAATCCTCCCAAGCTTTGATATACACCTATATATGGAACATTATATAATTCTTTCTCCGGTTTCCATTCATAACATATTACATCTCTCCCACTTTTCTGATAAGGAAATTCTTCTTTTCTTATCATCTCCTGTACATCACTATAAGAAAAGGACGACATCTCATCCTTATCTTCGTCCATCAAAAACACTCCGTTAGGATAGTCTTCGGCATAATGCTCTATAAACCGTAACTGTTCCTTTACAGCATCCGAACCTTCCAGATTTTTATAATTTCTATGTATGCATTTTATGTTGTATATTTCCGAATAACCTTCTGCTATCTCAGGATTAAACTTGTCAAACTTAAGATTTGACCACTTTCCATCATAAGCATCCTGCATTACCTCATCTTTTGATTTCTGGATTTCTGTCAAAGACATATATCTGTTGTCTGAAGCTTCATCATCAGCTTCTGATGATACGTTAGTCTTATTATTCTTATCTATGTTGTCTTCTTCCACATACTGTTTACAACTGGTTAGCATCATCGATGCCAGAACTATTAATATCAGTTTTCTCTTCATTAACACTACCTCCCATTCCGCAGACGCGTGCGTCGGAGGAATCGCGAGCTGAATATCAGATTCAGCTCTGCGATAAGGGCTACTTTGTGGCGCCTGCGGCACAAATAGCTGTGTGCAAAATCAGCGCATCAGCGTGATTTTTCACACTTGCCTCCCTTAGACAGTATTAGGTATGGCAACACTGCCATACCTAATACGCCTTATCAAGCAAAACTAATAGCTGTGCTCTATCTTATCCTATCCAATATACATAGCCTTTATTTATAGCCTGACCGTTATCACATATAAGTGTCATTTTAAATTGTGCATATAAAGGGTTTCCAGATCCTGTCACCTTAGCAGTGATTGTCTGAACGTCTCCTCCCTGTCTAAATCTTGACACACTAGAAGTTATAGTGGTATTAGAAGTTCCGCCCATTGCAACGGCATCATCTGTAGTTGATGAATATGAACAAACGCCTGTATACGACCCTTTTTTAATGTTCTCTCTTACTTTAACTGTGTCTGTCCCTACACCGCTTGTTGGGGTTATTCGTGACAAATACCAATCATCACGATATGTAGTAGATGCGCTGGCATTCACAATTTCTCCTGCTACTAGTGTGGCTGACAATGCCAGACCCACTAATTTTTTGCTGAATTTCTTTAATAATTTTGCTTCCATATAAGCTTCCTCCTTATCTTCTCTCCCACCACCGTTATCGCTGTCATAATTATGAATATCATTTCACTCTTATCTATCTTCAACTTATATCTTTTGAAAATAATATGCAGGGCAAAGTCAATAATCACTATTGTAGTTAGTATTATTTTATTTCTTGTCTTTTGTTTTTTATCTAGTGGATGATTTACACCAATTACCGGAGATAATACCAGCAATATTGCTATAGATATGTAAAACAAACCACTCATAACTCTAGCTACATCCACGCCATTAATACATTTCACAATCATTTCTGATGCAAAATAAAATACGACTGAAAACAAATAACACGACCCACTATTCTTACAATGATATCCCCCAGCCATCATTCTTAAAGGAATAAAAAACACTATAAATGCAATCATGTGAATAAAGTCATCCATAAGCATGCATATTACAAAATCTGATATTATTATACTCATATTTAACAATATTACTTCTATGGCATACGCATATACTTCATAGCATTCTCTATCTAATATTCCTTTGTTGATCATTGAACCAGTGATGGAATACACTATTTTTCCAAACATTTTCTAATTATTTCTTTATACTTTTCTTTATTAACTGCTTAGGTAGCGCAGGTTCGTAGAAACAGAATATCGAAGTAGTTTCATACGAAAAACTTGCTATACCTTTAAGCGTTTTCTTAAATGTATTTTCTTTTACTTTCAATTCATCTCACTTCCTTTCGGTATGCTTTTATTGAGTCTGCCCTCACTTTCTGAATATGAATATAACATATTTAGTTTTAAAAAAAAGCAGAATGGAGTATTTGGTATGTTTTTTGGCATATTTTGCATTTTTATTTTGTTAAATTAGGTATTGACACGAGTAGGCTGGCTCCTACTCGTCGTGCAATTATTGTCATCTCGCCTGTCGGCTCGATTTACATTGGCCGTCATATAGAAATTTGTGCAAGCACAATTTCTGCATGACGGCTTATTGCACAAATAAAGAGTTGTACCCTTATACGAGTACAACTCTTTTCTATACTTTCTTATTCATTAACATTATATTGGCTACCACTTTATCCTGTTCCTTTGATAAAATGAACTCACCGTCATATTTACCTACTATACTCCTTACATTTTTAATACCTATACCATGCATTACCTTTTCTTCTTTACTGGTACTAAAGCAATCCGGCATATCTCCTTCAAATGAATTGCTAATTTTTATTATCAACATCTTCTTAACTTCTTTAATAGTGACATCTATACTTTTTTCATTCTGTTTTTCACAAGCTTCAATTGCGTTATCTATCAAATTTCCAAGTATACACACCATATCCATATCATCAATTTTTGCTGCTGATGACAATAAAATATCGGTTGAAATCCTTATCCCACTCTGTTTTGCAACATTGAGCTTTGTATTAATAACTGCATCGACAATAGCATTACCTGTCTTAACAAGAACTGCCCCCTTCTCCAACTCTTCGCTTTCTCTGTTCAAAAAAGCCTCCAACTCTGATATATTGCCTTTTTCAATCCAATGTTTCATCGCGATTATTTTATGCTTGTAATCGTGAATGCTACTTCTCCACAACTCAAACACTTTTTCTGTATTTTGTTCTGCTTTATATATCATATCATTTTGCAATTTAAGCAAACTCACCTCTTGCTTCTGCTTATAATTTTCAGACATTTTTAGAACAAAAACAAATATCAAAATTATCATTATTATTGACGCGACAAAAAACATAATAGAAAAATTCTTCATTTCTTTTACATTTTCTTCTGACACTATCTCTATAATATAATAGTCAAGAGATACTAATACTGCTGCAATTAAGCAGATAATTCCTATATATTTCTTTGGAAGTTCCATCTTATTCTTCGCATACTTATTAAAGAAATAAATAACAACACACAGTATTATTTTGCTAATAATCACGCACTGACATCTTTTTAAACTCTGTATATTTAGGAGATATTCTGTCTGTACCCCAAAGGAAATTGCTCCCATTTGAGCTATTGAAAAATCTAGAGCAGATACAATAACTGCGTAAATCATTGTCAGAAGAGTTATTACTCCATATTTTCTTCTATATACTATTGCCTGAATAACCATCAGCGACAACAATCCAATAAATCCATTTGCAACTGAAAATAGATTTATTCTGTTAACTATCATTATCACAATCGAGTACATCAACGAAATTACTATAATCAATTTGTTTCTATGCTTATTTATTTCTTCATTATTTGCAACAAATACCTCTGAAAATTTGTAACACAAAAAAGTTTCAATTAAAGTCGCTACATATTCAACCAACCAATAAACGAATGTCATACACGATTTCTCCAGTACTTATTTAGTAATTCTTTTATTTTTTTCATTCTACTTCTGCTCACTGCAAGTTTTTTTCCATTATCAAGTTTTATGTTACACTCTTCATACTCCTCTATATACTTGACATTTACTATGCATCCACTATTAATTTGAATAAAATTTTCATCATCTAATTCATCAGATATATCTTTGATTGTTTTTCTCCCAGTCAGTATTTTTTCTCCGCAACCATTTATATACACAGTAAGCTTTCTTGCATACATCTCAAAATATATAATATCTTTATGTTTTATTTGCATCATACCTGTTTGAGTTTTAGCAATAAAACTTGAATTATTATCATTAGCTATTATCCCATACGCTTTACATAACGCGGCTTCAATCTCTTCCTTAATCCTGTTTTTTCTTATGTATTTAAATGGTCTGTATTCAAATGAATCAAACACATATTGTTCATGACATGACACGAATATTAGTATAATATCAGAACCATTATCCCTTACACATTTTGCAACTTCAAAGCCTGATATTTCCGGCATATCTATATCTAAAAACAGAATATCATATTGTTCTTTATTCTTACTGATTGTGTCTATGACCTGTTTACCATCCTGATAAAGCTGCGTTTTTATATCAATATTATTAAGCTGTCCTGCCTTTATCAGTTCCTCATTAATAATATCCAGATAAACCTGATCATCATCACATATAGCAATGCTAACTTCCATAATTCTTCCCTTTTTTCGTATCTGATTTTATTTCGAATTAGCAGGTTCAATATCCACTTTCTTGCCTTTTATCTTGGCACTCTTCATAGCATTAATAACCTTTAATCCATATTCCATCGGAACCTCCACAAAAGTATAACCGTCATACATATCAATTGCACCAACCAGATTACCTTCCATTCCTGACTCACCTGCAATGGCTCCGAGTATATCTCCGGGGCGAACTCTGTGCTTTTTACCTATATTGATGAAGAGACGAACCATTCCATCCTGTGCACCTGTGTCACCAAACTCACCCATCTCCATCTGCTTTGCCAGCTTCTCATCAATGTCTTTTCCCAGTGCCTGGTACATAAATGCGGCGGCAATCTCCATAGCAGAATAATCACTGTTATTAATCTCCTCTTCAAGTGTATTCATAATCCTTGTAAGATTCTGTTCCTCAATTATTCTCTCAAGCTGCTCCATAATCTTATCGACTTTCGCTTCTTCAACATCACTTCTTGAAGGTATTGGCATAGCCACAATCTTGGTCTTGCAGTAACGCATAATATCTTTTAACTTGTAAATCTCTTTTCCCTTAATAAAAGAAAATGCCTTACCTGTTCTTCCCGCTCTTCCTGTTCTTCCTATACGATGTACATAATACTCATCATCCTGTGGAAGGTCATAGTTAAATACTGCTTCTACATCATCCACATCTATACCTCTTGCTGCCACATCTGTAGCCACAAGAATCTCTGTACGTCCGTTTCTGAAGTTGCGCATAACCATATCTCTTTGCTGCTGTCTCATATCACCATGAAGAGACTCAGCCATATAACCTCTGTCCTGAAGACTCTTTGTCACTTCGTCTGCTCCACGCTTTGTATTACAAAAAACAAGCGATAATTTCGGATCATACACATCTAACAATCTCGTGAGTACATCAAGCTTATCTTTTCTTCTCAGGTCAAGATAATACTGCTCAATATTTTTTACCGTCAATTCCTTCTTGGTAATCTTGATTGTAACTGCATCCTTCTGGTACTTCTTCGTTATCTCAAGAATAGGTTTTGGCATTGTAGCAGAAAACAATACCGTCTGGTGTTCTTCCTCAAGATACTCAAGCACTGTCTCAATGTCCTCTCTAAATCCCATATTGAGCATCTCATCTGCCTCATCAAGGACAATTGTGCCCACATGGTCACATCTGATAGTCTTTCTTCTAAGATGATCCATAACACGCCCCGGCGTTCCGACAATAATCTGAACCCCGCCTTTTAACGCTCTAATCTGTTTTGAGATATCCTGTCCTCCATATATAGGAAGTACTCTTATACCATGCATATATTTCGATAAATTGTGAAGCTCCCCACACACCTGAATCGCCAGTTCTCTTGTAGGGCAAAGTACAATTGCCTGTGTTTTCTTAAGACTAGCATTCATCTTCTGCAGAAGAGGAATACCAAACGAGGCTGTCTTGCCTGTTCCCGTCTGAGCCTGACCAAGCACATCACTTCCTGTCATAATAGCAGGAATTGATTTTGCCTGAATAGGAGTCGCCTCTTCAAATCCCATCTCCTTAACCGCTCTGAGTATTCTTTTATCCAGTTCCAAATTTTCAAATAATACTGTTTCCATATAATCTCTTTTCTAAACTCATTTTCTTGCACCGAGTTACAATTATATACAAACAGTGTATTTATTGCAAGCTGTTATTTTACATCCTGTTTAAGAGTGCTCACCAAATCAAGTATAAAAATAAACAACGCAATAAAAACTATAACACTTGCCACATATTTTGCATTGAAATTAACAGTTGCATTTGCAATTTTAATTCCGATTTTTCCGAAGAATGAATCTGGTGCATTATTCATAGCCCTTGCTATCATCTGAGGGATATAACAAAGCAGCATCCATATACACCACATTATCCAGAAACCTTTCTGTGATAATCTGAGTATTAGCGTCCCAATTGTGATTTCAAGAACAACTGAGACAAGCACTAACACAGCTATATATAAAGGTAACGCATCATTAAGTGCAAAACTGTTACCTCCTGCTTCTGTGATGAATTTAAAAATAAGAGCCACCGATACCACTATAAGATTTCTTGCAATACTGCTTACGAGATTGCCTATAAAGTACTCTTTTCTTGTACGTCCATACTGAATCATATTGTTAAATAACGCCGGATGGGTAAGTCCGTAGAACACATTGAACATTGTTCCCCCAGTCACTGTAGCAATTCCACACGCAAAATCTTCATCCAGTGCGTACTCAAGAATCACTCCAAATATCAGCATCAGTATTAATACAAGTGAAAGATAAAGATATTCTTTTTTTCTTAACACGAATATATTCTTTAACATTAATGTGCACCACCTTTACCTAATCTCATATGTATAGAGTGTCTTTCTGTCCAGAACATACACTTGATATGCCACCACTAGCAACACTACAAAAATCACTGCCGGCACCTCTTTTCTCATAAAGAACGAAAAAACCTTATTTGTTGTCGGACTAAAGGTTATTCCTATCATTGCCCCAACAAAGCCTCCTACAAACCCACAAACAAGACAGAAAATAACATATCCCTTTGCTCCGTATTTTGATATAAGAAAACCACATATTATTGTCACTATTGTTACTGTTATCATTCCGTCTGCCAGATACATTATATCAAGATACAGCTTCTGCCCGTTTATAATGTTAATCAATACATTTACAGCAAGATTAACCACTATAATTATCCCCATCAGGATATATTTTGCCTTAATAATATCGCTTCTTCTGGCACCACAGGATAACATTGTTGAAAGATAAGCAGTTGTGATAGTTACATTTAATCCAAGCACTGCAAAAAGTGACACATATAATGCCATCATCTCCACATCTTCTGTATCTATTCCAAACGAACCGGCACCTCCTAGCATATCCATTACTACCAGTCCGGCAATTACCACTGCTGCGACGAACATCATCCTGCCCACCACCTGCATCATAGCTTTCATACATTTTTTAATCTCATTACTCATATGTGTCACCTTCTACGCTTCCTTTCCGCAAAGAGCTACAAACAGATTCTGAAGACTCATCTGAGTAACAGTTAAATTGTCATTTGCCGTAAGCTCCTCGCCCTTTTTCACAAGAATAGTTGCACCCTTGCTTCGACCTATTTTTTCAACCTGATGTGCCTCATATCTGGCAATAAGCTTATCAACCTCTTCTGATGAACCACTCACATGATATGCTCTCTCAACCAAATCTACAGTGTTCTCTTTGAGAAGAATCTTTCCGTCGTTTACAATAATTACTTCCTCAAATAAATCTGCAGCTTCCTCGATTATGTGAGTAGATACAATAAAAGTTCTTCCTGTTTCATTATACTCATCAAGAAGCAGCTTATAAAACTGTTCCCTTGCAACCACGTCAAGACCTGCAACAGGCTCATCAAGAATAGTAATCTCTGCTTTGCTTGCAAGGGCAATAATAATCGTTACCATCGAAAGCATACCTTTTGAAAGCTTCGATATTCTCTTGCCTGTATCAAGTGAAAATTCCTTAATAAGATTGTCAGCCATCTCTTTATCCCAGTTTTTATAAAAAATAGAAGCCATTCGTAATAGCTCTTTTACCTTGATATTATTTACTCCAATAGGAGTCATTGTGTTAATCTCCCTTGAAAAACATATCTTATCAATACAGTCCTGATTCTCAAACACATGCATTCCATTAAGTGTAACCTCTCCACCTGTCGGCTTGCTCTGGGCAGACATCATGGACAAAAGTGTAGTCTTTCCTGCTCCATTTCTCCCTATCATTCCATATATCTTGCCACCTTCAATGGTTAAATCAACACCTTTAACTGCTTCTACTTTTTTGAATTTTTTACTTAATCCTCTACATTCTAAAATATTTTCCATAACTATTTCTCCTCAATCATTCTGATTATTTCCTGCCTGTCAATACCTAAGTTCTGCGCTTCCTTCAAAAGCCCTACTATATATTTCTCATAAAACTCGTCTTTTCTCGTCTCTCTAATCTTCTCTTTAGCTCCCTTTGTCACAAACATTCCAATCCCCCTTTTCTTGTACAAAATCCCTTTGTCAACCAATATATTAATTCCCTTTGCCGCTGTGGCAGGATTAATCGCATACAATTTCGCAAGCTCGTTGGTGCTTGGCACCTTCTCTTCTTCCAGTATGTTATCCCTTAATATATCCTGTTCAATCATCTCGCTTATCTGTAAATATATGGATTTGTCCTGATTTAATACTTCATTCATTTTGCACCTCCTTTACCGGTTATGTGGTTAATTACTTATGTAACTAACCATAGCACCTATAAAATTATTTGTCAAGTATTTTGCACAAAAAAAACAGCTTATATGATTTTCACCTCACATAAGCTGTTTTTTTATCTATATTGTGATATCTATCCTCTGTTCGTTAAATCCCTCAAATATCACTTTTAAATAATTGGTATCTGCTTTTACTATATCCTTCATCTCGCTGTTTCGATGTTTTATTTTCATTGCTTTAATATCATCAGGCTCTAAATCATAAACTGACTCTGTCGTCTCCTCAAGTCCCATTTCCTCCAGCAAAGCCTTAAGTTCTTCTGACATCTCATCAAACATCTCATCCTGTATTTCTTCGTATGCTTCAAGTCCTTCAAAATCAACATATTCCTCTTTTGCAGCTTCACATTCTATCTCTTCATATTCTGCTTCTTTATGTTCAACATCTTCAGAAGTCTCTGTATCCTCTTCTTCTGATGTATTTACGATTCCTATATTGCCATATCCTTTTGCCAGTTCTTCCTGTTCAAGATGTCTTGCCTTCTTTCTGGCGACGCGCTCCATAGACTTTGCATGTTCAATTGCAGCATCAAGCTCTTTAGTATCACCCTCTGCATTTCTTCTCTCACGCTTAAGCCTTTGCACCTCTCTACGTGCCTGACTCGCAAGCTGTCTTGCCGATATGGAAGTCTTGCTTCTGACTATTCTTGCCGACAAATCCTTATACTGATATTTCTGACTCTTAGTCTTAAGGGCGGTATCGCTCATCTTTACCCTCTCAGCCTTAAGTGTTTCGAGATAACTCTTACTGCTTTCCAGAATTGCATCGATACCTGTTTTATCAGTGTCAGGCTTTGTATCGCTCAGCTGCCTTAGCTTGCTCTTCATATCTTTCTTAAGAAAAGGATTCGTCCTTTGAATATAATTATTTGCAAAAATCGAATTAATATTATTCATACAAGAACGCCTCCAATCCTATCCTCTAAAATCGAAGTTCTGTCCTATCTGTTTCTCACTTTCTGTCTGAATATTATCGCTTCGCTGTGCAAAAGTGTAATCGCTAATTTTCTGAATTAACGCTTCTATTGAGTTAGCACTGATTGTGACTGTATCGTCCTTTTCATCGGCACCCTCTTTGATACGTTCCTCTAATTCTTTCTTCGCAGCCTTTTTTTCTTCAGCTTTTTTATCTGCCTTCTTCTGTTCAGCTTTTTTCTCAATTCTTGCTTTCTGATCTGCTGATGATTTCTTAAGTACTGCAAAATATGATGCAGTACCGTTATCATTCACCTGCATTCCAAAGCCCTTTACCTCCGTACCAGAGCTTTGAAGCTCCTTCTTTAGCTGATTCATTCCTGTTGCAGCATTCCTGATAATACCCTCGTACTGATTGCGGAATTTCTCATCCTCCGCCATCTTCTCAATCTTCTCTTCATCGATAAGCACAACCATTTTGCCTGCGTTTGCATAACTTGCCGCCTGTGCCTTCGCCTGCTCCTTCTGATCCTTACTTACAAGAATAAAGTCCATATTGTTGTACTTCTTCTTAAGGCTCTCATAGTACTTAGCTGCCTTCTCTGACAACTCAGGTTTACCAATTGTTCTGCCACTTACGTTTGTCTTCTTTGAAGCCATCTCTGTCTCTTTTACATCATTCACTCCATTTGCATACGCTGATACACTACTCATATTCTCTACCTCCATGAACATATGATTGTCAAACTCCATTTTGACCATTTAACTACAAGTTACCTTATAGTATGTATCGGCATTTTTTATAAAAAACTGTAGCAAATAATTACAATGAATCGCTGTCAAGCAGTATCGTAAATGGTCCGTCATTGAGAAGCTCCACCTTCATATCTGCACCGAATTCCCCCTGCTCTACTATGTCAATCTCTTCCTTGCATTTTTTTATTATATATTCATACATTTCACTCGCCATATCAGGTGCTCCCGCTTTTATGAACGAAGGTCTGTTCCCTTTTTTACAGTCAGCATACAGAGTAAATTGTGATATAAGCAGAAGACTTCCTCCTACCTCCTTAAGCCCTAGATTTGTCTTTCCATTCTCATCTTCAAAGATTCTCATATTTGTCATTTTCTTAATCATTTTATCGGCAATCGCTACTGTATCATCAGACGCTATTCCAATAAGAACCATAAATCCTTTATCTATCTGACCTCTTATCTTGCCATCAATGGTTACCTTTGAATGTTTTACTCTCTGAATTACAAAACGCATAATCTTCCTCACAAATCAGCTAATCCAGCAAATAATTTCTCTGCCGAATGACCGTCACAATTTTTCAAATATTTCTCTACGAACATTTTTGAAATGCCATAATCGTAATTTCCTATATTCATAACTTTTTCAGCAAAATCCTCTGTATTTTTTACTGATACACCATATTGAAGCTCATTCATTGAATATAGCGTATTTCTATTCATTTCAAACTTATCCTGATCCCAATTTGTCATAAATACCGGTACATTTAACAAAGGGGTTTCAAACATACTGTCTCTGTAATCACCGACAATAATATCTGCTGCACAAAACTGTGCCCTTATGGACATCTTTCCTGTCATATCCTTAGCAAATCCATCAATTTCTATGAGATTAGTGCAACCTTCAACATAATCCCCGTGCATATTTACCAGTATCACATAATCGTTTCCTAGTTTTTCCTGCAATAGCTTAATATCCATCATATTGACATATTTACTTTCCTCATTCCTGTATCTGAAATATGGCACGTAGCAAATGACTGTTTTACCTGCAGATTCCGGAAATTCTTCAAGAAGCTTCTTTTTAGCATTTTCCTTATATTGCTCATTAAAATACAAATCTGTCACACAATTTCCTGTCACCAGATACTGAAGCATTGTATTTCCATTATAACTCTTATCAAAACCATCTATACAGCTTTCTGATGGAAGCTGTACTGCATTTATTTCCATTCCCTGACACAGTTTATTATACTTAGCTACTGTATTAATCTTATATTTAGCAGCCATACCGCATGCAAGATATGATATTGGTCCACCTCCTGTCAATATCAGACGAGTATCTTTTCTCCACTCAATACCACTAAGTAATGCTATAGGATGAGCCGTAATAATATACTTGGCTTTTGCAAGTGCCTCTGCCACTTTCTCATTAGAAGCTGTATTTTTTCCAAGAGCTATCTTCTGAACCTTGTATATATCCTGATTGTCTAACACATTTATTATGCTGCCATACTCTTCTTTTGAGAATTTAGCAGAATCCGTTATAACCAAAATTCTCTCTTCCACGCTGTGTTTAAATATTGCTCTGTCATACAACTTATTCATCTCAGAGATTAACATCATTAACTGATCTGTCTTCTTACGATACTCTTTGCTAACCTCTATCTGCTCCCTCGTGAGCTTTACTCCCATCTTAATAGGCTCCACTGATTCAACCTGATACAACTCTCTGAACATCTCTTTAACTTCTTCTGTTGAACGACCGTATGACATTTCATAACTCTTTGATATTCCCGCTACAGTTCCTCCATCTCTTAGTTCTTCTATATCTGCTATTGAAAATTCCTTCGCATACTCTTTCTTCTCACCATACATTTCCACTGAATCTACTAACTTTGCTAATATTCCCGTAAAGAATGAATTCCACTGATTATTCCTATGGAATTCGATTGCAAAATCAATAAGTGCTCTTCCTGTTCTATCAGCATCTGTAAGAGATAAGCGACAATAATCCTTAGCAAACTTTGGTAAAAACTGTTCCATTGCATAAAACAGCTTAACATCACAATCATTTGGCTCTATCACCGGTTCCAGGCGACCATCCTTATAAACATATTCCTGAATTGATTTATAATTGATACATGCAAATATAGATTCAATAAATGCCTGGGATGATGTATTAGTGGTAAAATTCTTTCTGATATTCCATTCATCAGAAGGCAGCGTACTTCTTGAATAATAGAATGTTACAGGTTCTTTTTTCCCTTTGATATCATGCCATAATCTTGTAAAGTTTTCCTGTGTATAGCCTCTGCCCCAGTATTCGATTATTGAAAATTGTTTATCACAATCCATTTCCTGCTTCAGGTATGCACACACCGGCTTTCTCTCTTCTGCTGCTTTAGCCAATAAGAACTTCTCATATTTCTCAGAGTTCTTGAAGATTTCTGACATATCTTCTATCTGTTCACGATCTATTTCTGTCTCATAAGTAATATTGTTAAATTCAGGGAATATTTCTCTAAACTCTTTCTCATTCATGTCTAATGCTTTGAGTAATCTCTTTAATGAATCCACTCTGGCCATATTTCCATATCCCTGTCCCCAAAAGCCCACATCTATATGATCATAAAATGACGGAATTCTCCAGGTTCTTCTGGATGCATATATATATTTTGCTTCAATGTCCAGATTATCTTCTTTGATAATAACATCTGCTATTTTCTTAAGCTGATGACCATCCCTTGAAATAAAATATACAACCTTATCTCCATTTTTTACTGCTGAATGTAATGCCCAACGTACATATGGTACAAACAACAACGAAATATATTCATAAGCAAATCTTTGTCTTCTATGAGGATGTTCTGTGCGGAATCTGGCCATCGCAGCTGCCACTAAATAACCATCATAGCATTTTAGCTCATTTACCAAAGTTTCTTCATATTCATCAAATTTAACTGCCTCTATTTTTCTTGTTATAATATTTAGAGCCCTTGCCATTTTCTGATCAGAGAAGCCATTATCACCTGTATGAATCCATTTCCCAAAATTATATTCCGTTCCATACTGACGGTATACTTCTAAATATAAGGATTTACGCGATTTCTGATATCCAAGTTCACTGGACAAAAATAAAGGTATTGTTGCCAGCAAAGGATCGGCTTTCGCAAGCATCTTCTGAATAAACTCCTTTGGCAAATACATATCACTGATAAGTACCACAGTTTCATCATTTTTAACTAACTCTTTTACAGTATTTATCTGGGCATACAGTGGAATTACGTTATCTAATTCACATTCCATTTCCCATTCCATAAGCTTATGCATAGCTTCATCGCTTATATCATAAACTGTCTGAATTCTTCTATATATTTCCTCAAAACTAATCTCACATCTTTCATCATCGCGCTCAACAATAGAACGATTATAATATTCACGCATATTAGCTTCAGCATTAGCACGAATCTGCGGAAAGTTCTCTATCAGATATGATGGATACATATCTGTGTAAAATTTCATTTTTTCCTGAACATAGTAGAAGATGCCCTCTGGAGCAAGAACCTTTCTCGAAATAAGTGTATCAAATATATCAAAACTGTATAGATTCTTATATTCTTTTCTCTCTGGAACAAAATTGACGGTTTTATCAATAATTCTGTCCATACTGTCTTCACGATTAAATTCCCAGTATAATTTATGAATTCTCTTAAGATCTTCTGTCAAATCATCCGACTCATAATTGGTAAGTGCACCTAGCAGTTCGTCATAATTAAAGCATTTTCTGCCAAGAGTTACCTCGTCGTAATCCATCGGAAAATCTAAGTCTTCCCCTGTAAAATCAAAGGTGTATCTAAGAAAATGTTTTACTCCTGCAAGCACAAAATCTGTGAATATAGATGAGTAATCCATTATACACAAATCCACTCTGTCTAAGACTTCATAAAAATCATCCCTGTTATCCCAAAACATTATCCATGGATTATCCTGATATGCCTGTTTAGCCTGTAAAAATCCAGCTTCTTTTTCAAGCAATGGATGCATCTTAAATATCATAAGAATATGCTCTCTCTCACACACCTCTATCATTCGTGCAACATCCGGTATGGCGGCTGTAAACAACTCACCTTTCTGGTTATTTCTATACGTTGGAGTATATGCGGCTATTCGGGTATCCTTTGGCAATCCTCTATTCTCAATAATATTGTGGTCAAAAGTTTCCACACGTTCATATTGTTTCTGATATATACATCTTGGATATCCTGCTCTTACAATTTTTTCCTCCGATAATCCCAACTGTTCTATAGCTATTTTTTCGATAAATGATGATGGAGCTAAGTATAACTCATTCTCTCTGTAAAAAATATTTTTTTCGATATATTTCTTAGCGATTTCCTCTACTAAAATTCCTTCACTAATACTTCTTTCGACAGCTTTTACTCCACCTACTCCATGCCAAAGATTCAAATATACAGCATTTTCAAGTCCGGCAGGAATTACCATCTTTACCTGTTCACATACCAATACTCCTGTTTTGTCAATTGCCTGCTCAGCCTGCAATGTATTGAGTTTGTATGCCTTATATCCCATTTCCCGTATTTGTAAAATAATATCAACACTGTCACATAACCAATATGCTTCTATATCCGGACGGTATTTATTGATATATATAAAGAGATATTTAGGATTTCCTCTAAAGTCATTACTGTATTGACCTGCACAAAATGCCCATACCTTACGCTTGTCACTTTCCTTTATATCCATAACAGTATCATCAACAAATTCTTCCTCCAAAACACTTTCTGTTTCTTCGTCTATATTTTCATTCACACTTTCCGTATCGAATTTTAAGAGTTTTTTTATTTTACTTATCATAGATCTTTCCTCATTGCTATTATATTATCTTTTTTTATCCAAATATCTGAGAATTCTCTCTTGAATCAGTAATTGCCCTAAAGCAATAAAAATCTGTAGGGGTGGTAATTTTAATATTTTCTGCCGGTCCCTCCACAATATGAAGAGCATGTCCATAATGTTTCATCATACAAGCTGAATCGATAAAGTCTTCTCTTCCTTCTGCGACTGCCAAGTCATGTGATTTCTTGATATCCTTCAAGTAAAAGCTTTGTGGAGCTCTGGCCATAACCGCCTTGCTTCTTTCAATAATATCACCTACAAGTTCAGTATCTGTCTTAAGAGCTATGGTTTCTATTGCCGGTGCTGTAGTAATACAGTTACCACATTTCTTAACCATAGCAATGTTATCTGTAATCGTCTGATTAGTAATCAATGGACGTACACCATCATGGATTAAAACAATACTATCTTCCGGGTACAGTTGCGAAAGCTTATTAACTCCATTTCTAATAGATGCCTGACCACTCTCTCCACCCGGAACAATCGCCTTAACCTTCTTGATTTGAAATTTATCCAATAGCTTCTCCAAATACGGAATCCAGCTTTCTAAACAAACAACCACTATTCCATCAATTTCATCATTATTTTCAAATAATTCTATTGTGTAAATAATAATAGGTTTTCCGTACAGTTCCAAAAACTGTTTAGGTTTTGTTACAGATTTCATTCTCTGACCTGTTCCACCGGCAAAAATCAATGCTGTATTCATCTATTTTCCTCCATTTATTTATCAAATAATTCAAGTATTTTATCTACAATTCTCTCACTTGCATGACCATCATCTATGCATCCTTTTTCTTTCAGAAACTCATCTATTCTGTTCTCATATTCTCCCTGATCAAATGACTCTATATTCTTCATCAATTCATCAATATCACCTGACACTGAAAGCGGAGATTCACTTAGGGGATAATACATTCCTCTGTCTCTCTCAAATTCATCCTCATCCACCGTGAACAAAAATCCCGGTTTTCTGGTAAGAATATAATCAAGAATCCAACTTGAATAATCTGTAACACCCACATCTGACATTAACATAAGTTCCTGTATATCTGTATACGATGTTACATCAACAACTCCTTTAGGAATAAGCTTCTTTAAGGCTTTATTTGACATATTTACAAAATGATGTCTCATAAGTACTACCCAGTCTCCACCAAACTTGTTGTGTAATGCTTCTTTTAATCTCTCAACATCCAAATCATAAACGCCCTTTTTCTTAACACTGTCAGGTAATAAATTATTAGCCTTACATAACATATCGTCCCTAAATGTAGGAGCATATAATACAAACTTCTTATCAAAAGAAATTCCATTTTCCACACAGAATCTGATTTTCATTTTTCTAATACGTTCTTCGTCTTTGTTAATAAGAACATCATTTCTTGCATGACCAAGCTTCCAAATCTGTGCAGTTGGCCAATGTGAAGTTCTGTATACTTCTTCCTCAAAAGTACTATTTGATATTAATATGTCATGATTATATGAGAACTTATCAACTGCATCATCTTTTTCTTCCAAAATTTCAATATCTGCTCCCATCTTCTTAAATCCCAAAGAACCATGCCATGTACATATTACAGTCTGTTCAGGCTTCTTAGCTATTATTTCAGAGAATGAAATCACACCATTATCAACTATAATTCTCGCACTTGCCAATTCCTTTTTTGCCTTAATGCTGTCAAACGGAATTAATCTGACTTTTCTGGGATATTCATAGTAATCTCTGAACGAAGGATCATATAACCATACAATGTCAAGATTCGTATTTCTCTTAAGTAACTCCTCACAAATATATTTAGTATTGCATGTGTATTTGTGCTGGAAGGTGCAAAAAATTATCTTGTCCGGCTTTACCTGTCTCCTGTTGTATCTTTCACGCAGTCTCTGATTAGTCTTGTCTTTATTGTCCTTCCATTTTTTTATCTCTTTTTCGGAAGGTCTAAAATCAGCCCTCTCATTTTCAGGATTAAGTCTATACTGCTTTCCCTCATATTTTCCTGCTTTTTCAAAATGAAGAAGCGGACATATGTTGCGATATCTGACGCCACTGTTTAAGTTCAGATACTCTTTAGTAACAAAATATTCTGATGGATTTCTATTTTCTTTCCACCCAAGTCTTAGATAATGTTCAGCCAAAGGCATATCTATCCCCTTAAGGTCCGGATATTTCTTAAGATACCATTTTGCGTCAAAAAACTTTGAACGGGCTATAATCTTAATGTCATTCTGATTAAGTCCGTCTTCATCTCTATATTTCTTATTTTTCTCAAGAAATGGCATTATAAATTTTTTTCCAATTTTTGACTTTCTTAAGATATCATAATTTCCTTCTTCTCTAAAATAGTCTTCTTCTCTTTTTTCGAGATTCTGTACCTTGCGGCGCATCCATCTTATTTCTGCATTTTTTTCATCGATAATTTCCAAAAGTTCCTGTAAAACTTCTGAGTCTACATTATTATTCATTCACTTAACTCCTATTAAACATTGTCCATTACTTTCATACTTTCTATCATTCTCTTGTATGATTCAATCATATCCACTTCCGGTTTCCACCCCAATGCCTGCAGCTTATCTGAATTCAATTTCATCCTGACATCCGGTGCATAGCCATATGTAAGTGCATCCTCCGGAATATCGAAAATAACATCTATTTCTCCACTTGCAATCTCTTTAGCTACCATTTGTGCCATATCTCTTATCTGCATATTGGATTTCTCGTTGGCAACAGTATATGCTTCGCCGGAATTTCCTCTTATCAGTAGTAATAGAATTCCCTTGATAGCATCTCTTGTATAACAATAATTACCTACAGACTTTCCCTCTGTATGAAGCACAATATTTTCTCTCTTTACAGCACTTCTTGCAAACTGCGCAAATACACGGTTCTCGCTCTTAAGAACTCCCGCCCCGAAGGTCTGTGCTAATCTTGCTATCTTAACATTAACATTATATTCTTTGCTATATGACGCACATAAACACTCACATATTCTCTTTCCTTCTGAATATGAGCTCCTTACATTCAATACATCGATGTAACCCAAATCTTCCTCTTTTACACTTTCCAGTGTGTTATCTGTAATTCCAAACGCTTCCATAGAAGATAAATATACCATACCATCTATATCTTTTTTCTTAGCCAATTCCAAAACATTATTTGTTCCGTTTATTGCAGTAAGTATAGTCTCAACAGGCGACTCCACAAAATATTTAGAAGAAGTCGGGCTGGCCGCATGAACAATATAGTCAACATCCCCATCATACTCTGCCACCTTAGTAATATCCCATACATACAATTCAAGCTTATCGGTATCAAATTCATTAAATATTTCTTTAGCCTTATCCTCATTTCTGACTACTGCCACAACACTAATATTAGCATTTGATAACTCATTCATAACTAATAAAGCTTTTACCAACTGCGAACCAACAAGTCCTGTTGCTCCTGTGACCATTATTCTTTTATTATACAATTCTTCAAACGGCAGCTCTGATTCAGCTATTGTTTTCAAATCTTCATATAAAACGTAATCTTTCAACATATACATCTTCACCTCTGAATAGTTACTATTATTTATAAATCAGTATATAAAATATCATAATTAAGGTCAAGAAATATCATGATTTTCATCAAATCTGTTAAATCTCATAAATTCTTCCCTGGTTACTCCAAACAAAATAAGGTCCACAAACTTTCCATGATAGTATTCGTTTTCTCTTAAAATCCCTTCAGGGCGACACCCAACTTTACGCATAACCATTGCGGAACCAACATTTCCTTCGTTTACACCGCATATCATCTTATTCATTCTAAGTTCATTAAAACAGTACCACAAAAGTAACCTTAACGCTCTCGTTCCATAACCGTTACCTCTATGCTCCTTAAGCACATATATACTGTATGAGAATTTACCATTCTTCTTATCAAGACCACATATGTTAATGTTCCCAACATAATCGCCTTCAGTATTACATATGGCAAATTCTATTCTGTCATCATTACATTCAAAACCAAGATGTGATTTCTCAAACTCTGATAATTCATCCTTGACAATCGGAAGTTTAACTTCACTGTCAAAAAAAATACATGCCTGCGTATCATAGATTATATTATGATTTCTCTGATAATCTTCTTCTGTCATATCTCTTAACAGTATGCCATCATACTCCCAGAAATACTCTCTTGCAGCTCCCGGATTTGCCGGCCTGTTTACCAGTTTTCCATCTTTCACGTAACCTTGTGGCAACTCACCCTGTGAAGAAACCGGCCATTCATAGTTTTCTCTTTTCATCAAATCCCTGTTGTAACTACTTTCCTTAATCCGGTCATACTCCGAACGTAAAATGCTGTAATAATATTCTCCAATATACCTGCCATTAGTGAAAAACATTTCGTCGCGAAAAGCATCCTTGCATAATCCGATGCTTCTTACAAAAGCTTCTCCCTCTACATTCCCTTCAAGTACGCAACAGCCTATCTTATGAAATCTTCTCTCATAAAAAAGGTAATCAAATATTATATGTGACGCTGCAGTTGCATATCCGCATCTTCTATACTCTTTAAAAATGTTTATGTTAAACTGTACATTTGCATTTTCTTCACAGAACCAGTCAACAACAGCATATCCTGCCATATCATTATGTTCATCCATTATGGCAAACCATAACTCTTCCCCTTCGTTTGAGCTTTCAACAGCAAAGTCTGCCATATCTTCTGACACCTGTTCTGTTACAGGAAGTGCTATTCCATGGTCCGCCTGGATTCGCGATTTTGTGTCTTTTAGATATTCACCTAACATTTCACTATCGCTCTTCTCAATCATTCTGAGTGTTACTTTTTCATTTTTCCAAAAATATATATCTTCCATTATATTCTATCCCTTAATATATATGTTATCCGCCTGCTAAATTTAATAAAATTATATCATAAAATATGAATTAACTTCAATCTCATTATATTAAATTAACATAACTGTTTATTTATATTCTTAATTATGCTACCATATATACAAAAGAAGGGGAGGGACGTTTGTTTTATGAAAAAAATAGGAATAATTGCAATGTTTTTTTTCACGACTATTGTAACCATACTCATATCGGTTCATATACGTGAAAAGAACACAGATGTAACACGTAGTCAGACTAAAGTCGGTGTTCTTCTTAACGGTCCTATAGACGACCGTTCATGGGGACAATCACATTACGAAGGTCTTGAACAGTGTGCTGCCACTCTCAATCTTGATATTATTTACTCAAACTTCCCACACCAATAAGGTGTGCTGAACCTTGATAATTCAATATTTCAACTAATAAAAAAGGCATAAATACATTCCATTTGGTATAATGGAGTTGACAAGAAACCAATAGAAATCTTAACCATTCTGGGCGTCACCTTTGTTGTATATACTTTCGCAAAAGCCAGCAAATCTTCCAACAATTCACCCTTATATACAAAGTCCTCTTTTTTCAGTCCGGGATTCCACTTCGGCATCTCAAGAGCTGCCAGAACTATTTCCTTTTTCTCCCGAAATCTTCTAAAAATGGTGCATTCATTTACACCCGCCAACGCCGCAATATTCTTTGTTGTAGCACCGGAATATCCCTTCCCAATTATTAAGTTCATAGTTGCGTCAATTATTTTTAGTTGTGTTTCATCATACATATATTTTACACCTTCGCAAGTATTTACTTTAAAATAATGAATGCCTTTTTTATTATCTTATTAAGTACATTCACTACTTCTTTACTCAATAGCGAAATTTTTATAGCTTTTGAAATTGTGCTTCTCACAAGCTCAACAATATAACCTGAAATAAAAATAAATGCCGCAAATGCAAATGCATAAACCACTCCTGAAACAATGTTGAACTCTGCAACAAAAGAACAAACATCATTTAGATAATCGTTCCATATTACCTGATTGAACTGGAATAAATATATTCCAAATACATACGGAGATACTTTTGAAATAACAGTTCCCTTCAACCTTAACCGCGAAAAAAGAATAACCATTATTAAACCGCTTGTGAGTATTGTGGGAGACACATAAGATGTTAAGTGTTCGCTCCCAGTAAAAACACGATCATACCACGTCAAAATTATACAAATCCCCCATATAAAAATAAGACTTATTGTCTTCTTCTGTCCAAATATTTTCCCCTTCTTTGCCAATACTCCCATACAATAAAGAATTATAAGCCATAATGGAGAATAACCTCCCTGAGTTTTAAATGCACCCGTTGTAAATTCTACATATGAAAACATAAAAAATATTATTACGAATATTTTTTTTGCTGTGCTTTCATCTATAGTAAACAAAAATTTGTTCAACAGCGGTGTAGCTAAATAAAGCACAAAGAATGCTGTAAAATACCAGAAATTTTCATTAGTAACGGGTAAAGCAGATTTAATCATATCTGCCCCGGACCATACCGGATATAATCCTGCCACAACAAACACCGCAGTAACCACAAACGAATAGAAAAAAGCCTGAAACCACATATCTGCTAACTTCTCATACCTACGTGGTTTATCTGTTGCCATATATCCGCTTATAATTCCAAATCCATCTACTGCACAATATGAAAAAATCTCCAAAAACCAATATGTTTTATATTCTATTGTTCCTATTTGACATGCATCTAATACTCCACCCTGCCCTAATGTATGTAGCATACACACCATATACATAAGTATTATACGAAGAAGATCAATGCCGTAATTTCGTTTATTCGCCACGCTGTTATCACTCAAGTTTAAACTTACCTACCTCATTATTTAAGTCATCTGCTACATCCTTATTTACATCTGCCTCTTTTTCTATATCACTGATTTTTTCAGTAAGCTGCATAGACATATCTGCTATATTAACAATACCATTTGCGTTTTCCTCAACTGCTATGTTAACTGCGTCCACTGCCTCTTTAATCATCTCAATATTATCTTTTATTTTTTTACTCTCTCTGGCGAACGATTCCATCATTTGATTCATATCATTGGCATCTATTCTGTAACTTTCGCTTGTTTCAGATAAATTTGTATATCCCTGCATAGCTGTTTTATCCATAAATTCAATTAACGCTGTCGCTTCTTCTGCCATACGCCTTGCTTCTTTTTGCTCAGCTATTGACTTGTCATATATATCAGTTGCTTTTTTCATAATATCGTACGAAAATTCCTTGCCTCTGTTAGCCTCACTGGAAATACCATCAATCACTTCATATACAGAACCTACAGAACTTATTAATCTGCCCGATAGATGCGCTGGTTTCTTCCATACCCGCGCTCATCTCCTGCATTGTCGCCGATACATCTGTAATATTAAGTTCAGCCTCTGAAATGTTCTTTACAGTTTTCTGTGAGGAATCCATAATACTCTTTGAATCAGATGCAATATTTATCATAATATCTGCTGCCACTTTTGCCGCCATCTCTGCCTCTTCAACACCCATTGCTGTCATTCCTGATTTTATTCTCGAATACGCCAGCAACCCCAGCATCATACAAATTACCAAAATCAACACAGATGCCGGTATTAATATTTTAATCAATATACTCTGTTTTCTTGTCTTCTGATTCATAAACGAATCATCCCTTAAGTTTTGCTATAATAGTTTACTGTGTGATTTTTTTAACATTTAATTGCCATACATAATCGTTATATTTATTAACCTCTATCCACATATAGAAAACAGCAGGAGTTCCTGATACCTGCCCGTTCCAAATGTACACATTATTCTCAACAGTTGGCGTTCCATACTTTTCAATAAATGCTTCGTCTAAATTTTCCCTATTCTTGACAAGTTTTGTAATCAAATATTCCTTTACCTGATTATTATCATCGAATGCAAAAGTATAATAAATATTATTGTCACTGGCAGCTGTATTTAATCCCTCTTTAACACCACCTTCAATTGCATTATCCACCTTCTCTTCTATTACTCCTTCTAAATATCCCCACACACCACCTAATATGGAATCCACAACTCCCTCATTTGACTCATCTGTCATTCCGTCATATATATTTTCAATATCTCCCACTCCAAATTCGTGTTCTTTTAAAAGCTCCTCCCCTGCAGCATCAAGTACATTATCAAGAACCTGATTTAACGGATCCTGACCGAAACAACGCAATATCTTTTGGTTCTGGTCAAAACTATACTGTAAGCCGTTATCATTTGACCATTTAATCAAACCATTATCTGTATCTGTAAATGCTACTCCTAATACATATGGATAGAAATCATTTTCTGAAATATATGTATAATTTTTATCGGCATTCGCTTGTACATTCAATTGTGTATTCGCTTGTGCTTCCCTGTCTCCATATAAATTATCATCATTAAAATAATTGTTTTGTTTGTTTGTTTTTTCATCATGGGATTTTCCAGACAAGAGAATTATAGGTGTGGCAATCCCTGCAACTACTGATAAAACGATAATGATTACTAGCGCTATAATAAGACCTTGTTTTTTCTTTTTATGCACGACTTTATCTGAATCCGTAGATAATTCTCCATCTAATTTTTCATTTGATAATTGCCATCCACACTTTGCACAGACATTTGAATCATCATCCATTACTGACCCACATTTTTCACAAACCATCTCGAGTTCCTCCTACAATTTTTTTATATTTTACCTCTTTTCTACATTTTTTTCAATGTTTTAGAAACAATTTTTTTACCCTGCCGATATATTCTCTCTTTAATGAAAATCCTCATTTCAAAGAACAGCATAAAAAGCGTTGCAATCAAAAATCCAATCATAAAAATTCTATGGCAGACTGCAAAATAGGCGACATATGCAACAATAGCTAACAAGTACACGATAACCAGCATATGCCATTTCTTAGCAGAGCTATCTGCTATTATTTTCTTTTTTACAGCAATATCTCCCTTAACCAGCTCGTCAAGGCTCAACCCAAATTCATCACTGATTGCAATCAGATTGGCAACATCAGGAATACCTTTGTCCGTTTCCCATTTGGTAATTGCCTGTCTAGACACGTTTAACTTTTCAGCAAGCTGTTCCTGCGAAAGACCTACTTGTTTTCTTTGTTCTCTGATTTTTTCTCCTAAACTCATTTTTGAGTCCTCCTTTTTTTCATTTGCAGAAGTATCTTAACGATTTTGCAACAATTTCACAAGAAACAACCGATTACATTTATGCTACTTAGCGTAGCAAATACATTTTTCTACTTTTTTTCCCAATAATTGGAATATTTTCCTGAATCGTCAGGTTTTATGACATCCCTTACAAAGGTATGTGTGATGGTTACTCTTGGATGTACGTATATATCCAGCAGTTGCGCCTATAGGGTGTCCGACTTATACAAAAAAGGATTTAGATTACTGTTCTGAATAATGTACTTTATACCATCCCAAGAATCACAGAAACAGGGAAAGGAGCAGTCGCTGGATAAAGACGGATTTATGAAAGCATCCGGCGAACCGCTTCCCTTTCGTTAATGAGCAGTAGATTAGTAAGAACGGGCGGCCAAAAGCTGCCCGGATTGGAGGACAGTATGGAAGAAAAGAAAAAATCAATGACAAAAGAT
>JBGVIE010000029.1:0-11503 GCA_045122895.1 Lachnospiraceae bacterium | reverse complement strand
ACAGGTGGTGGAGCATCTCTTGAATTCCTTGAAGGTAAGGATTTACCAGGTGTAGTAGCAGCTAACGACAAATAAGGAGATTTACAGACAATGAGAAAGAAAATTATCGCAGGTAACTGGAAGATGAACAAGACTCCAAGTGAAGCAGTTGCCTTAATTAATGAATTAAAGCCATTAGTAGCAAATGAAGAAGCTGACGTAGTGTTCTGCGTACCGGCTATTTCTATTATTCCGGCTATGGAAGCTGCTAAGGGAAGCAACATTTCTATCGGTGCAGAGAATATGTACTTTGAAGAAAGTGGAGCATACACAGGAGAAATCGCACCAAATATGTTAACAGATGTTGGTGTTAAGTATGTTATTATCGGACATTCAGAGAGAAGAGATTATTTTGCTGAAACTGATGAAACAGTTAATAAGAAGGTATTAAAGGCTTTCGAGCATGGAATCACTCCAATCATCTGTTGTGGTGAATCTCTCACACAGAGAAAACAGGGTATATACATTGACTGGATTCGTATGCAGATTAAGATAGCATTCCAGAATGTAACTGCTGATCAGGCAAAGAGTGCAGTTATAGCTTATGAACCAATCTGGGCTATCGGTACAGGTGAGACAGCTACTTCAGATCAGGCTCAGGAAGTATGTGCTGCAATTCGTCAGTGCATCAGAGAAGTGTATGATGAAGCAACAGCTGATGCTATCCGTATTCAGTACGGTGGATCAGTTAATGCAGGAAATGCTGCTGAATTATTTGCAAAACCTGACATTGATGGCGGTTTAGTTGGTGGAGCATCACTTAAGCCGGATTTTGGCAGTATTGTAAATTACAAATAATTTATAAGTTAATATGACGAAAACGCATCTGAAAAATTTTTCGGATGCGTTTTTTTATATAATCATTATTGCATTATTGACAAGAAAAAACTAAAAAGGTATATTATACAAGTAGAAATTAAAAAAATTTAAGTGATTTGAATTTTGCACTTAGTTATGGAGGAAAATATGAGTAAGAAACCTACAGTTTTATTGATTCTTGATGGTTATGGATTAAATGATGAAGTTAAGGGAAATGCCGTTGCACAGGCAAAGACTCCTGTGATGGACAAGCTTATGAAGGAATATCCATTTGTTAAGGGATATGCAAGTGGTATGGCAGTAGGATTACCTGACGGACAGATGGGTAATTCAGAAGTGGGACACCTTAATATGGGTGCCGGAAGAATTGTATATCAGGAGCTTACAAGAATTACAAAGTCAATAGAAGATGGGGATTTCTTTGAAAATACAGGACTTATGGAAGCAATGGATAATTGTAAGAACAATAATTCAGCTCTTCATTTATTCGGATTGCTTTCTGATGGTGGTGTGCACAGCCACAACACACATCTTTATGGACTTCTTGAGATGGCTAAGAAGAACGGAATTGATAATGTTTATGTTCATGCATTCCTTGATGGTAGAGATACAGCTCCTACATCAGGTAAAGATTTTATGCAGGAATTAGTGGATAAGATGGCAGAAATCGGTGTTGGTAAAGTGGCTACTATTTCAGGACGTTACTATGCAATGGATAGAGACAATAACTGGGATAGAGTAGAAAAAGCTTATGTTGCCATTACAAAGGGCGAAGGTTCAAAGGCAGGAGACCCTGTGCAGGCAATCGCCGATTCATATGCTGAAGGTGTTAACGATGAGTTTGTAGTGCCTGTTGTAGTTACAGAGAATGCTACTGTTAACGATAACGATTCAGTTGTATTCTTTAACTTTAGACCTGACAGAGCTCGTGAGATGACAAGAGCATTCTGTATGGATGAATTTGATGGATTTAACCGTGGTGCAAGAAAGAATGTTAAGTTTGTATGCTTTACAGAGTATGACGTGACAATTCCTAATAAGACTATTGCGTTTAACAAGGTTTCACTTGATAATACATTTGGTCAGTTCCTTGCTGCAAATGGAAAGACACAGGCGAGAATAGCTGAAACAGAGAAGTATGCACATGTTACTTTCTTCTTCAATGGTGGTGTAGAAGAACCGAATGAGAATGAAGACAGAATCCTTGTAGACTCACCAAAGTATGTTCCAACATACGACAAGAAACCGAGAATGAGCGCATATACAGTATGTGATGAATTATGTAAGGCCATCACAAGCGATAAATATGATGTAATCATCTGTAATTTCGCCAACCCTGATATGGTTGGTCATACAGGTGTTATGGAATCGGCAGTTAAAGCTATCGAAGTAATTGATGAATGTGTTGGTGAAGTGGTTAACTTCATTAAGGAAGTTGACGGACAGTTATTTATCTGTGCTGATCATGGTAATGCAGAGCAGTTGATTGATTATGAAACAGGTGAAAGCTTTACAGCTCATACAACTAATCCTGTTCCATTCATTCTTGTTAACGCAGGAGAGGGAGTAACTCTTAGAGAAAATGGATGTCTTGCTGATATAGCTCCAACTCTTATTGAACTTATGGGAATGGAACAGCCAGCAGAAATGACAGGCAAATCACTTATCCAGAAATAATTGATACATTGTATACTTGGCGTGGAATTGATTTGTTCCACGCCATATTATTAGTAGATTTTAGCGGAGAAAAATATGAAAAAATACAAAGCACTTCTAATTTTATTAATGGTTGCACTTATTGGCTTAGTTGGTGTGACTGCGTACAGCGACTATAAGGTAAATAAGAATGATAAGACTAAAAAATACGCAAGCAATAATGAAATAACAACTTCAAAAAAAGAAAAGACAACAAAAAAAGAGAAGGATACAACAAAGGAGCCGGTGACTACTGAAAAGAAAGAGGAAAAGAAGGTAGTGACACTGGTTTCGGTTGGTGATAATCTTATTCATACCCCTCTTCTTGATGAGGGATTACAGCCTGATGGAAGCTACGATTTTCATTTTTTATTTGAGATAATGTTGGATGATTTTAAATCAGCAGATTTAGCTATAATAAATCAGGAAAGTGTAATTGGTGGACCTGAGCTTGGGTATGATGGATATCCGAACTTCAATTCTCCAAACGAAGTGGCTGACTGTATTGAGGAGGCAGGCTTTGACGTTGTGCTTCATGCAAGCAATCATGCTATGGATGTAGGTGTGGATGGAATCAAGAATAGTATCGCATATTGGAAAAATAAAAAAGACATTACTATGCTTGGCTTCAATGAGACAGCACAGGAGGCATACAAGGCAAGATATGTCGAAAAAAATGGCATAAAATTTGCTATGTTTAATTTTACTTATGGGCTTAATGGTTATACACTGCCGGCCGACGAAGATTATCTGGTAAATCTTTTAGATGATGCTCATAAAGAACAGATAGTGAATGAAATAAAAGAAGCTAAGAATAATTCGGATTTTGTTATCGCTTTCCCACATTGGGGCAACGAAGACTGGCTTAAGGATGTGTCGGATTTTCAGATTCAGTGGGCTAATATTCTTACAGATGCCGGAGTTGATTTGATAATAGGAACGCATCCGCATGTTCTTGAAAAAATAGAATGGATTAATACGGAAGCTGGAAATAAATCGCTTTGTTATTATTCAGTAGGTAACTATATCTCTAATCAGCAGGAGTTAAATGAAGTTCTTGGTGGAATGGCAAAGGTTACCATTGTAAAGGAAAATGGAAAAACTTATATAGATGAAACTGCTACAGGTATTGTTCCTACAGTCACACAGAATGACAGAACAGGTGCGAAACCATTGATTCAGACGTATCATTTAACAGATTACACTGAAGAAATGGCGGCTATTCATGATATAAAGAGAAGGTTTGATGGCAGTTTTTCGGCTGCAAGACTTAATCAGACAGCACAGGATGTACTTGGTGACTGGATAATTGAGTAAAATTTACTTGATTATGTAAAGAATATGTGGTATAATTTGGTCTAATTGAGTGAATAGGAGGTGTATTCATGTTAGTAAAGATTTTATCAGTGGTTATGATTGTTATTTCTATAGCTATAGTTGTACTTGTATTAATGCAGGAAGGTAAATCAGCAGGACTTGGTTCTATCAGTGGTGCTGCAGAATCATACTGGGGTAAGAATAAAGGACGTTCCATGGAAGGAGCGCTTGAAAAGGCTACTAAAGTTCTTGTAGTTGTATTCTTTGCATTAGCAATTTTTATGACAACTAAATGGTTCTAGTATAGAATATACGAAAGCTGTTACATAATACTTAAATAGTATTGTGTGACAGCTTTTTTTAGTGACTTTACACAATAAATGTGTTATACTTATTTTAAGTATATTTGTTGAAAGGTAAGGTGATATATATGGACGAAAAACTTTTAAATGAGAGAAAAAAAACTCTTACCGATATAATTAAAAGTGATGAGTATGTTCCTATGAAGATTAAGGAACTTGCTATACTTTTAAATGTACCAAAGGAGAACAGAGCAGAGCTTAAGGAAGTGTTAGATGCCCTTTTAGCAGAGGGGACAATTAGTGTTTCTAAGAAAGGAAAGTACGGAAAAGCAACTGGAAATATTCTTGTTGGAACATATGAGGGCAATTCACGAGGATTTGGTTTTGTTACGGTTGAAGGCGAAGCAGAAGATATATTTATTGCTGCCAACTTTTCCGGTGGAGCACTAAATGGTGACTTGGTACAGGTTATTATAAGAACAGGTCGTGATGGCAGAAGGAGAGAAGGGGAAGTTGTTAAAGTACTTACACATTCTAATGAGGATGTGGTTGGAACTTTTCAAAAAGGAAAAGGCTTCGGTTTCGTTGTACCTGACAATGTCAAGATTTCGAAGGATATTTTTATACCTGCCGAGAAGACAAAGGGGGCTGTTAATGGTCACAAGGTGGTTGTGCATATAACTGATTATGGCTCAAAGAACAAAAAGCCGGAAGGTGTTATCACAGAGATAATTGGTCATATTAATGATCCGGGAACAGATATAATGTCTATTATTCGTGGATTCAATCTTCCTATGGAGTTTCCAGATGAAGTGATGAAGCAGGTTGAAAGCATTCCGGATGAAGTAGATTCTAAGGATTATGCAGGAAGACTTGATATAAGAGACTGGCAAATGGTTACAATTGATGGTGAGGATGCAAAAGATTTAGATGATGCTATTTCTTTGACAAGAGATGGTGAATGTTATAAACTGGGCGTCCATATCGCTGATGTTTCTCATTATGTAACAGAACGCAGTCCGCTTGATAAGGAAGCTATAAAGAGAGGAACCAGTGTGTATCTTGTTGACAGAGTTATTCCAATGCTTCCACACAAATTGTCGAATGGGATATGCTCTTTGAATCAGGGCGTTGACAGATTAGCGTTAAGCTGCATTATGGAGATAGATAAAAAAGGTAATGTCAGGGGACACAAGATAGCTGAGACGGTTGTCAGAATTGACAGACGAATGAGTTATACAAGTGTTAAGAAGATACTTGTTGATAATAATCCGGAAGAGACTAACGAATACAGAGAACTTGTTCCAATGTTTGAACTTATGGAAGAGGTTGCTGCTATTCTTAGAGAGAAGAGAATGAAGAGAGGATCTATTGATTTTGATTTTCCTGAGAGTAAGATAATTCTGGATGAAAAGGGACACCCTGTTGACATCAAGCCGTATGAGAGAAATGTGGCTACAAGAATTATTGAAGAGTTTATGCTTGTTGCCAACGAGACAATAGCTGAAGATTTCTTCTGGCAGGAATTACCTTTTGTGTATCGTACACATGACACACCTGACCCTGAGAAGATGATAAAGCTTAGTATGTTTATAAACAATTTCGGATATTCTATTAAATCAGGTCAGGATGAGATTCATCCAAAAGAGATACAGAAGCTGATTAATAAGATAGAAGGCACTCCGGAAGAGATGATGATTAGCAGGATTACATTAAGGTCTATGAAGCAGGCTAAGTATACAACCACCTGCACAGGGCATTTTGGATTGTCTGCAAAGTATTATTGTCATTTTACGTCGCCTATCAGAAGATATCCTGATTTACAGATTCACAGGATAATCAAAGAAAATCTAAGAGGCGGTCTTAATGAGAAGAGAATTAAGCATTACCAGAATATATTACCAGGCATAGCTGAACAGAGCAGTAGCGCAGAGAGACGGGCTGATGAGGCTGAAAGAGATACTGATAAGCTTAAAATGGTTGAATATATGGAAAAGCACGAAGGTGAAGTGTTTGATGGCGTTGTTTCGAGCATAACTAATTGGGGAATGTATGTAGAATTGCCTAACACAGTTGAGGGTATGATTCGAATAACTAATATCAAAGATGACTATTATTATTATGATGAAGAACACTATGAGCTTGTGGGTGAGACTACAAAGAGAACATTCAGATTAGGACAAAAGGTTAAAATCGTTGTGACGGGAACAGACAGATTACAGCGACAAATAGATTTCGAATTGTATGAGGAAGAGAGTGAAAATGAGCAGTAAAGAATCGTATAAATTAATTGCCAATAACAAAAAAGCTTATCATGATTATTTTATAGAAGACACATATGAGACAGGCATTTGCCTTCATGGCACAGAGGTTAAGTCTTTGAGAATGGGTAAATGCAGTATCAAAGAGTCATTTGTAAGAGTTGAAGGCGCGGAGGTCTTTATATACAATATGCATATAAGCCCTTATGAGAAAGGCAATATTTTTAATAAGGATCCATTAAGGATTAAGAAGCTTTTGCTTCACAAAGGGGAGATAAATAAAATAGCAGGCAAAATGTCTGAAAAAGGTTATACACTTGTCCCGACAAAGGTATACTTTAAGGGAAGTCTTGTAAAGGTCGAAATAGGACTTGCAAAAGGTAAAAAGCTGTATGATAAGAGAGCTGATATTGCAAAGAAGGATATTAGAAGGGAAGCAGAGAGGGAGTTCAAAATAAGGAATCTATCATAATATGGAGGACTTGTGGTGAAAAATTCTAAACCAAATAATTCAATAAGAATAGGTATTAGGGACTTTGCTGGTTGGACAATAGTAGTGATTGCAATTGTTTCAATGTATTTTATGTCTAAAAGTTTAACTCGCGATATGTCTAATACAATAATACAGAGTGGACATGATGGCGTTGAAAGCAAAGCTGCTCAATGCGCAACTGATATAGGCAGATTATTTGAAAGTAAATTTGACTTATTAAAATATGTTTCTACTATTTCTGATGTGAGATCTATGAATTATGACAGTCAGAAAAAGTTTATGATGTCGAATTCAAAGGGAATGGGATTTAAGTCTACATTTGTTGTAACATTAGCAGGACAAGGATACTATTATGAAGAAAATATGGTTAAAGATCAAAGTGCTGAGCCGTTTTTTAAGAATCTTATGTCTAAGGAACAATACGTGACAGATCCTTTTTATCACAAAGACAGTGAAGAAAACAGAGCAACATTGTGTCAGGGAATGTATGTTGATGTTAACGATGAAAAGATGAGAATAGGAACTGTGTGTGGAGTTATCGATTTAACAGATTTATATGAGAATATAAGTAAAATGAATGAAAGCGATGATAAGATTTTTGTAATTAATTCAGAAGGCAAGTATATTGTCAGTGAAAATATGCAGAAAGTATCTGATAACAAGACTATTAATGATGACTATTCAAAATATCCGGAATTTATTGATTTTGTTTTGAGTAAAGGAATTGATAAAGCTGAATCGAAGGAATTTGAGCTTAAATATGGCAAAAAATATATAGTATCAACAGCAACTGTTGATTATAGTGGATGGAAAGTATGTATTATTCATAATACGCAGGAAATTATGAATCAATTGGATAATCTGGTAAGAACCCAATATTTTGTAATGGCTCTCCTGTTATTGCTTTTGGCATTTATTATAAATAATTTTGTAAGGATGATTATTAGAGAAAAGAGATTATTTAGTGATCCTTTGACAGGTGTTGCGAACAGGGCAAGATGTAATATGGCTCTTGATAAGGTTGAAACTATAAGAAAAGAGGATGTTATGCTGGTTAGTTTTGATTTGAATGATTTCAAGAAAATCAATGATAATCTTGGGCATGATGTTGGAGACGAGGCGTTAAAAGATTTTGCTAAGGTTTTAGATTCGTCATTTGGACGAAAGGGATTTGTTGGAAGAATGGGTGGCGATGAATTTATTGCCATTTTGTCTGGTGATGTAACAAAGAAATTTGAAAGTTCCGAATCTGATATGAAGCATAAGATAGAGGAACTTAATAACAGAGAAAATGTGAAGTACAAACTTTCACCTTCTTATGGATTTGCAATAAGAAGTGCAGTGAGGTCATACGTTGTATCTGTTGATGAATTGTATAAGGAAGCGGATAAAAAGATGTATGAATATAAGGCGATGATAAAAGCAGAAAAAATATAATAAAAAAGAGTTCTTATTTAGAACTCTTTTTTATGAAAAGTGGAGCTGAGGGGAATCGAACCCCTGTCCGAAATCTCTTCCATTAAGGCATCTCCCACTACAGTCAGTGTATCTGCAGTAAACCTGCCATTCCCTCCTTCATACGCCCACTAACAGGCTTATGAAATTAGTAGCTTCATAATTCTTTCCGATTCCTCAAAGCTTTGGAATGGAAGTGCCTCGCCTTTTTGATGCCGAACTCTTAACCAGCGAGCTAATTAAGGTCGACAGCTGCCACTAGGCAGCGTACGCTAAATTATCGTTTGCGTTTATATTTAATTTCGGATTAGTAGGCGGTTCCGATCCGCCAGTGGCTTCCCTAACTTCTAAAACCCCGTCGAAACCAGTACAACCCCTAATTGATAGGGAATAACTGCAAAATCTGCAAGTTTTAATTTAGGTAAGTATCAATATAAACTATATTTATAAATATGTCAATGACTAATTATGTCGCAATATGAAAATTGGAGTGAAAGTATGAGAGAAATGGAATTTAAAATGGAAAGAACAGGTCTTGTTGAAATAGGACAAGAGGTGGAAATAAGAGAAGGAAGACTGCCATATAGTTATTATTATGTGGTTGAACCGGCTGTTGCCATGTCGGCTAATTACCCATTCAGAGAAAGACTTTCATCTGAAAAAGGTATAGTAAAAGATATAAAGGAAACGGAAAAGGGTTATTATGTAGTTGTGGAGTTTGATGAATAAAATGTATTTTAGAGATAAAAAGAAATATAAAAAAAGAATATTAGGTTTACTTTATTTCCTGTTAATACTTGTATCTGCTTTTTGGTTTGGGAAAATATCATTAGACAACAGACAAAATTATACAGGAGAATTAGAATTTCATATTATAGACGTAGGACAGGGAAGTTCTGCATTTATTGAATGTGATAACAAATTTGCACTCATAGATGGCGGAGATAAAGGTAGTGGAAGCAAGGTGGTTGAATATCTTAAAGCACAAGGAGTTGAAAAATTGGATTACCTAATTGTTACGCACTATGATATAGATCATATATATGGGCTTATGAGTGTTGTTTACAATTTTGATATAGGAGAAATATTAGCTCCTGATTATGAAGCAGATACAAAAATATATAAGTCTTTCATTAATGTTATAAAGCTTAGAAAAATAAAAAAGAGACAACCGGAACTGAATGAAGAGATTAGACTTGGAGGGGCAACGCTTACTTGTGTATGTCCTGTTGCAAAGGAATACCAGAATGAAAATGATTATAGCCTTGGTTTTAAGGTGTCATATAAAAACAGATCAGTACTTATATGTGGTGATGCCACGTATAGAAGTGAAATAGATATGGTTGATAATGAAGTAGACATAGATTCTGACGTTTTGATAGTTAGTCATCATGGCAGTTCGTCATCCTCAACATCTGAGTTTTTAGAAAAAGTCAGCCCTCAAAAGGCAATTATTAGCTGTGGAATTGATAATGACTATGGTCATCCTACCAAAAAAGTTTTAAAAAGACTGGATGCCTGTGGTGCCCAAATATATAGAACAGACCTGTCGGGTGATATTATCGTTAAGACGGACGGAAGTGATATTAGTGTTAGCTGTACACAGGAAGATTAATTATGTTTTTCACAGATTAGACACTTTTGTGTAAGAAAATAATACTAACAAAATATGGATGGAGATGGATTTATGAATAGTTTGAAGATATTAGTAGTTGATGATGAAGCAAGAATGCGCAAATTAGTTAAGGATTTTTTGATTAAGAAAAACTATGAAGTAATAGAAGCCTGCGACGGAGAAGAAGCGATTGAATTATTTGTAGAAAATAAAGATATATCATTGATAATTCTTGATGTGATGATGCCGAGAATGGATGGAAGGGAGACCATTAAAGAGATTAGAAAGTTTTCTAACGTACCTGTTATTATGCTTACCGCAAAGGCAGAGGAAGAAGATGAATTAAAGGGTTTTGAACTGGGGGCAGATGAATATATATCTAAGCCATTCAGCCCAAAGATTTTGGTGGCAAGAATTGACGCGCTTCTCAGGCGAAGTAATAAGATGGCAGAGGAAACTATTAATTCGGGAATAATTGAATTTAATAAATCTGCACATTCGGTAAAAGTAGATGGCGAGGATGTGATTTTAAGCCACAAAGAATTTGAACTGCTTGAATATTTTATTTCTAATGAGGGAATTGCACTTTCAAGAGAAAAAATATTGAACAGTGTGTGGGATTTTGATTATTATGGTGATGCCAGGACGGTTGATACCCATGTAAAAAAAGTAAGGAGCAAGCTTGGGGATGTAGCAGGTAATTATATTAAGACGATATGGGGAACCGGATATAAATATGAGGTGATGTAATAAAATGAAGCGTTCTATCAGACTTAAATTGACCTTGATTCTGGGTATTATTGTTGCGAGTATTTGTGTTTCCTATTTAATTATTAACTCTGTGTTTCTTGAGGACTATTATGTCAAGTCTAAGACTGATGATTTATTTAAAACTTATGAATCAATTAACAAATTGAATGGAAAAGACGAAGAACTTACTCTGGAAACTGCATATTCCATATATAACAAGTGTGAGAAATACGGCATTTCTTTGCTTATCATTGGCGAAAATGAAGAAGAATTAATAAGAACCGGAAATGAAATGATATTAAAAAGACGACTTGCCATGGCTTTTTTTGGTGCTGACTCTAATGAGGAATGTAAACTGATAAAAGAGACAAATACATACGTAATTCAAAAGTATTTAGATAAAGGAAAAGGAAATGAGCAATTTCTTGAGATATACGGATTCTTAGATAATGGCAATAGATTTATTATGCGAATGGCTATTGAGAGTATTAAGGAAAGCATAAGTGTTTATAATAAGTTTTTCATTATAATAAGTGCCGTGATTACTATTATAAGTCTTGGAATTATGTATGTCATAGCCAGGTTCTTTACAAAGCCGATTCTGGAACTTGCTGATTTATCTGAGAAGATGGCCAATCTTGATTTTACAGCAAAATATAAAGGTAAAAGTCAGGATGAGATTGGTGTTTTGGGCGGCAGGATGAACAATATGTCAGAAAAACTTGAAACGACCATCTCTGAATTAAAGAAGGCTAAT
>JBGVIE010000028.1:0-44068 GCA_045122895.1 Lachnospiraceae bacterium | reverse complement strand
CTCCAACACATAGTCTTTAATCTGTGTGTAGGTTGCCTTATCTTGAAAATCAGACATATCCATATCTTCCAAAGAGAACTCAACCCGAACCTTTTTCGAGTCGATCTCACCCTTGGAAAGCAAGACAACCGTCTCCACATGAGCACTCATCGGAAACATATCAACAGGCTGCACCTTAACTGTCTTATACCCATTTTCATCCATATACTTTAAATCCCGTGCAAGCGTAGCCGAGTCACAGCTTACATACACAACTCTCTTAGGTCCCATCTCTACAATGGTCTTTAGCAACGCCTCATCGCAGCCTTTTCTAGGCGGGTCAACGACTATCACATCTGCATATCCACCATTTTTCTTGTAATATTCCGGTAGTACTTCCTCTGATTTTCCCACAAAGAATTCTGCATTATCTATTCCGTTAATCTTAGCATTATTCTTTGCATCATCGATTGCCTCCGGCACTATCTCAACACCGTACACCTTTTTTGCCGATTTTGCCAGAAAAAGAGAAATAGTTCCAATTCCACAATACAAATCCCAAACTGTCTCATTACCGGTAAGTCCGGCAAACTCAAGTGCTTTTCCATATAACACCTCCGTCTGTACAGGATTTACCTGATAAAATGAAAGAGGAGATATTCTGAACTTAACATCTCTGATGTAATCTGTAATGTAGCCCTCACCGTAAAGGTTAACTATCTCTTTTCCAAGAATCACATTCGTATTGGCAGTATTTATGTTATAGCTTATCGAGGTCATCCCCTCAATCTGTGTGAGCATATTGACAAGCTCATCTGAATTCTTAAGTTTTCTTGCATTAACTACAAGACACACCATAATTTCGCCTGTTTTGAAACCTTTTCTGATAAGCACATGGCGAACCACTCCCTTACCGGTCTGTTCATTGTAAGGCTCTATTCCATTCTTTGTCATATACTCTTTTACAATCTGCAAAATATCACTATTCTCACTGACACCAAGAAGGCAGTCATCGCAAGAGATTATTGAGTGTGTTCTTCCTGCATAAAAACCTGTAATAATCTTACCATTTTTATCAAGTCCTACCGGGAACTGTGCTTTATTTCTGTATCGGAAAGGCACGTCCATCCCAAGTGTGTCATTCACTTTGACATCCTCTATATGGGCGATTTTTTTAAGGTTTGAAGCTACTTTGTCTGTCTTGAACTTAAGCTGCCTCTCATAGTCCATCTCCTGAAGCTGACAGCCGCCACACTGTCTCGCAACCTGACACTTTGCCTGCGTTCTGAACTTCGATGGCCTGATTACCTTTACAAGTCGTGCATACCCGAAATTCTTATTGGCTTTTGTCACGCCTGCCTCAATGTAATCGCCCACTATGGCATCTTTCACAAAAAGGGTATAGCCGTCTACACGTCCTATACCCTCACCGTTAATGCCTATATCTTCAATATGTAATTGTACAATATCATTCTTATTAAGCATTTAGTCCTCCGTTGTTCTTCTTATATTGGATTCAAAAAATCTGTTATATCCCATCCAGACTCCGCCGTCAGAATTTGTATTTCCGTTCAAAATTTCTGTCATAGTCTGGAGCTTTGCATCGGCATTATCTGCCAGATTCAGCGCTACTGCTTCAACTATTGCAGGCTTCTTTGGTGAACCGAATTCGTATTCACCATGATGAGCAAGAATACAATGCTTAAGTTCTAATAAGAGCTTTGGAGGAAATCCTTCTATCTTCGATGCAGCTACTCCAATTATCTCTGAACCCATCACGAGATGACCGATTAACTGACCTTCATCTGTATAATCATTAGTTGGAAATGCCGATATCTCTCTTATCTTGCCCATATCATGGAACATTGCTGCTGTAAGCAATAAATCTCTGTTGATAACGGGATACGCAGATGCCATATAAACGCACATCTTAGTCACGGACAATGTGTGTTCTAAAAGTCCACCTATGAAACTGTGGTGAACACTCTTAGCAGCCGAATGTTTCTTGAATTCTTCTACAAAATCACTATCTTCGACAAAAAATGTCTCAAGCAGTTTTTTAAGATACTGATTCTTGACAGAAGCGATTATTGCCAAAAGCTCTGAATACATTGTCTCTATGTCTTTGTCAGTAGCAGGCATATAATCCGCCATATTATATTCGCCCTCTGACACCTTACGCACTCGCTTGACATTAAGCTGTAATGCCCCGTTAAAATTAGTAACATCAGCTACTACTTCCACATAATCAAGAGAATCAAAATCATCTATTCCCATTGAATTAGGATCCCATATCTTAGCATCAATCTGTCCTGTCTTATCCTGCAAAATCACAGAATCATATGGTTTTCCATTCTTTGTAACTGCACTCGTCTTGTGCTTGCATAAATAAATATCTGATATCTTTTCACCTTCACGAAAAGTCTCTATATATTTCACTAAAATCCCGGCCTCTCTATTTCGAATTATTGCGGCTTATTCGCAACCACTATATCATAACTAATCTCTTTGTATCCTTCAAGTCCTTTTCTCATAACTTTGATGGTAATCTTATTGCCCACATTCAGGCTGTCAACTGCATATGAATATTCTTTTGCAGTGTGAATCTTCGTATTCTCTAACTGTATAAGCACGTCTCCACGCAGCACTCCGGCATTATATGCAGGTGAATTATTCGCCACCTCCGAAACATACACTCCACTTGAAATATCTTCATCAAAAAGTTCTTTGTTCACGTCATTCACAGTGATTCCCTTGATTCCAATGTATGGTGTGTTGACACCATTTGCCATCTTCTCAACACGTCCCTTAATATCTCTTGCACTAAACGCTGTCACAAGATTTGGAATATTCTTCTTCTCGCTTTGAGTAATAACCCCTACTAACTGCGCCTTATTATTATATATGAAGCCATTTTGTCCCACATTCTTATCAATGTCTATGGCGTATATACCAAGAACATTATCACCTGAATACTTCATACTGTCACTACTTAAGACACTACAGGTAGTAAACAGCGAACCTATTCCTTTTGATACACCGCAGAAGATATATTTGTCCTCCTCATTCATCGGAGTATTCACCCCAAATACTATTTCCTTTGCATCATACTTCTCCGGAAACACATCCTGTGTATCCACTCTTAGTACGGCTACTCCCAAATCCTTGTCAGTTTTTAACACTGAACCCTCAGATTCTATTCCGCCATAAAACTCGACCTTTATATCGCTACATTCCTTCACTGATTCATAATCAGTGAGCACCAAAGTAACCTTGCCACTATGTATTATTACCCCGGATGTATCTATCTCTTTATTCTCTCCACCTTCTTCTGAAGCATATACTGTACCGGAGATAACCACACTGCTTTTTAGAATCCTTGCCTTGACAGATTTGGTCAATAATCTGTCCCTTTTTAAGTCGTTCTTCTCATCATCTTCGTCAGACACTTCACCAGTTGTTGTGGTGTTCTCTGTAGAACTTGTTGCGTCTTTATCCGTGTTGCTCTCTACATACAACTCAATAACAGGGTCAGGCTCACCGTTTATCAGCTTATCCATTCTCGGCTCTATAAAAGCAAACATCACAGCTGCAAGCACACCAAAAGATAATGCCTGTACACAAAAGAAAGCTACTTCCTTTAACACCTGTTTTTTTGGTTTTTTCTTCTTAACTACCTTTTCACTTATAAAATCAAATCTATTCTCCATATTTTTTCCCCACAAAAATCCAGATATTGTCATAATATGTCCTTATTATACATTTTAGTTATGAACATTTTATGACCTAGTTGTAAATGGTTTATAACTAGTGTAAAATAAAGGATATTGTAACTGTTTAGAGCCAGTTACAGCATATTAAAGTAATGCGAGGTAATTATGAACGATAAATGTTTACATACTCTTGAGTATGACAAGATAATAAATATTCTTTGTGATTATGCATCCTCTGAACTTGGAAAAGCGCTTGTCAAATCACAAAAGCCAATGACCGACATTAACGAAATCGTTAAAGCACAGGGGCAGACCAGCACAGCTTTATCTATGATATGGAAAAAGGGAAGTATATCTTTTTCAGGTCTGCATGACATACGTCCATCCCTTAAGAGGCTGGAGATTGGAAGTGTACTTGGAATAGGCGAGCTTCTAAGGATAAGTGCCCTGCTTAATGTAACACTAAAAATCAAGAATTACGGCTATTCCCCTGATGAGGAAGTCTCTAACTGTCTCACAGGATTTTTTGAAAATCTCGAACCTTTATCCCCTTTTAATAACGAGATAAAGAAATGTATTATCTCTGAAGAGGAGATCAGCGATGAAGCCAGTCCCACTCTTAAGTCAATAAGACGCCAGATAAAAATCACCAACGATAAGATTCACTCAGACCTTACATCCATGGTGTCAGGCTCTGCCAGAACTTACCTTCAGGATGCAGTCATCACTATGCGTAACGGAAGATACTGTGTTCCCGTCAAACAGGAATACCGTTCAAACGTTCCCGGTATGATACACGACCAGTCATCCAGCGGCTCTACTATTTTCGTAGAACCAATGGCAATTGTGAAGCTGAACAATGAGTTAAAAGAGTTAAGCATAAAAGAACAGGACGAGATTGAAATCATTCTTGCAGGACTGTCCGAACAGGCAGCGACTCATATAGAAGAGATGCATAACAATCTCGACATACTTACGAAGCTCGATTTTATATTTGCAAAAGCGGCTTTTTCAAAGGCATACAAATGCAGCGAACCTGTATTTAACAATGACAAGATAATAAACATCAAATGTGGACGTCATCCGCTTCTTGATGCGGGGAAGGTTGTACCAATCAACATCCACCTCGGCGATGAATTCAATCAGCTTGTCATAACCGGTCCTAATACCGGCGGTAAAACAGTATCACTTAAGACCGTCGGTCTTTTCACACTTATGGGGCAGGCCGGTATGCATATCCCTGCTGACGAAGGCTCAACACTCAGCGTTTTTAACGAAGTGTTTGCAGATATTGGTGATGAGCAGAGCATTGAGCAGAGTCTCAGTACTTTCTCATCCCATATGACTAATATTGTCAAGATTTTAGATAAAGCAGATGACCGGTCACTCGTGCTGTTTGACGAGCTATGTGCCGGTACAGACCCAACAGAAGGTGCCGCACTTGCTGTATCTATTCTTACTTTTTTACACAACATGAAGGTAAGAACTATGGCAACAACCCACTACAGTGAGATAAAACTATACGCACTAAGTACTCAGGGAGTTCAGAATGCATGTTGTGAATTTGATGTTAACACTTTGAGTCCTACCTATAGACTGCTTATAGGTATTCCAGGCAAAAGTAACGCTTTTGCAATATCCGGAAAATTGGGACTTCCGGAATTTATTATTGATGATGCAAAAAAACGTATCGATGAGGACGACCTAGCCTTTGAAGATATTATCAGTGAGCTTGAGACTAACAAGTTAAAGCTTGACGAAGATAAGACTGCACTTGCCACACTTCAAAACGAAGTTGAAGCTCTTAAGAAACAGCTTGAAGCTGAACGTGAAAAACTTAATGACAGACGTGAAGGCATAATTAACCAGGCAAATGAAAAAGCGCAGGAAATCCTGCAAAATGCAAAAGACTATGCCGACGAGACTATCAGGAAAGTTACAAAGCTTGGCAAATCCAGCTCAACCAAAGAGCTGGAGAACGAAAGACGAAAGCTTAGAGAGCGAATCGATAAGACTCAGACCAAAAAGACTCTGGGTGACAAGGTTGCAAAAGCACCGGCACATAACAAAAAAGACTTTAAGATAGGAGACAGAGTACGAGTTCTCAGTATGGGAACTGAAGGAACCGTAAGCACTCTTCCAAATGACAAGGGTGACCTTTTCGTTCAGATGGGTATTTTGCGTTCACAAGTTAATATACGTGACCTTATCATAATCGACGAGCCTGTTATCACCTCTGACAAATTAACACGAACAGGCTCAGGAAAAATCAAAATGAGCAAATCCTTCAGCATAAGCACTGAGATTAATCTTATTGGTATGACAACAGATGAGGCAATCGCAGAATTAGACAAATATCTTGACGATGCCTATCTGTCACATCTTCCAAGTGTAAGAATTGTGCATGGAAAAGGAACAGGAGCACTTAGAAGTGCTGTACAGAATCACCTAAAGAGATGCAAATATATCAAATCATATCGAAATGGTGCATACGGCGAAGGCGAAGCCGGTGTAACTATTGCCGAATTCAAATAATTACAGACAGGAGGACTACTTTATGGGCGCTAAACAGAAAATTCTAATAGTAGATGATGACACAAACATTTCAGAACTTATATCTTTATACCTTATCAAAGAATGTTTTGAGACACAGACAGTGGAAGATGGCGAATCGGCACTTTCGGCTTTCAAAACCTTCAAGCCTGACCTGATTTTACTAGATCTTATGCTTCCGGGCATGGATGGATATCAGGTGTGCAGGGAGATTAGAAAAGACAGTAACATTCCAATTATTATGTTATCTGCCAAGGGTGAGATTTTTGACAAAGTATTAGGTCTTGAGCTTGGTGCTGATGACTATATGATTAAACCTTTTGACTCCAAGGAATTAGTGGCAAGAGTCAAAGCTGTCCTTCGAAGATACCAGGCACCTGTATCTGAGGCACCTGAAGCTCCAAAGGGCGACATTGTTGAATATAACAACTTAATCATTAACCTTACAAACTATTCCGTAACTTATAAGGGCAATATCATCGAGATGCCACCAAAGGAAATTGAACTCTTATATTTCCTTGCCAAATCTCCTAACCAGGTATTCACGCGCGAACAGTTGCTCGATAACATATGGGGATACGAATATATTGGCGATACACGAACCGTCGATGTGCATATCAAGAGAATACGAGAGAAGATTCACGATAATGAAAAATGGGCACTTTCCACGGTTTGGGGAATCGGTTACAAATTTGAGACCAGGAAGTAAATATTATGAAAAAAACTCTTTATTACAAACTGATTCTCGGCTATATTCTTTTTGCTCTGCTTGGAATACTCTTCATCGAAATGGCCGGAAGCAAAATGATAGAAAAAAAATTAATAAAACAAAAAGCCAGCGATTTATTTGACCAGGCACATTTTATATCATCAGACTATTCTCTGATAACCCAGAAAAACATATCAGATATGTCTGTTTTATTGACAGTAGATGTTATGTATATCGACTACAATAATAACATAATATATTCCTCAAGACGTGGCGATGCAAAAACCAATATCAAAGATTTTGATATCACTGACTTTGGTAACAAGACGTACATTACAGGCGATTTCTACGGACACTGTCCAACAGACACTTTATCAGTTGCTATGCCGATTGCGAAGAATTACCGAACAGACGGATATATTATTATCAATTATCCGCTAAGCAGATTACAGCCTGCCAAGGACAATATTATGACTCAGATATATCTTATTGCGCTGGCATTATTCGGATTCTCATTCGTAATTCTTATTATTGTAACGTTTATGGTTTATTTTCCTGTTCAAAAGCTAAGTATTGCTGCCAGGGAATACGCAAAAGGGAATTTTTCCTATGACGGACTGAAGAAGTTTACCGGCGACGACGAAATCGGAAGACTCGGTGTATCTCTTAACTTTATGGCCTCAGAGCTTAACACAATCGAGGAGGATCAGAAGAAGTTTATAGCCAATATCTCACACGACTTTCGCTCACCCTTAACTTCTATAAAAGGCTACATAGAAGCGATGGCGGATGGAACAATTCCTCCCGAGATGCAAAAAAAATATCTGGATATTGTACTTTTTGAGACTGACCGTCTCACCAAACTTACTAGCAACCTGCTGTCCCTTAACGAGTGTGACGCAGGTACTACAAGACTTGATTTTCAGAATGTCAATCTTTATGAATTAATCAGACCGATATTGATGTCTTTTGAAGGAAAATGTTCAAAAAAGAAAATCAAATTTGATTTGCAGGTTGAATCAAGAGATTTTATAGTATTCATAGATAAGGGAAAAATTGAACAGGTAATTTATAACCTTATTGACAACGCAATCAAGTTCAGTCATAACGACTCTACAATATTTATATCTGTTAAGGAACATCACGAAAAAATCTTTGTGTCTATAAAAGATACAGGTATAGGTATTCCAAAGGACAGTTTAAGTAAGATTTGGGATAGATTTTACAAAACAGATTTATCAAGAGGCAAAGACAAAACCGGTTCAGGTCTTGGTCTTGCAATCACAAGAGAAATCATCAAGAATCATGGCGAAAACATTAACGTAATCAGTACCGAAGGTGTCGGCACTGAATTCGTATTTACGTTAAAAAAAGTAAAAGACTATTCTTTGTAATAATATACAACAAGCTGGGTTCTATCCCTTAAGCTTAACTTTTCCAATATGCTGCTGACGTAATTTCTTACAGTACCTTCTGACAGAAATAACTCAGTAGCTATTTCTTTGTTGTTAAGTCCTTCTGCCACCAGCTTTATCACTTCAAGCTCCTTCTCAGTTATACCTGCATTCTCCCATTTTTCTGACTTTGTACTCTTTGCATTTTCATCAGCAGCTATACTTGGAATTTTACTTATTATCTCGCCTCCAAATACGGTCTGACCAAGCATTACTGCATCTAGTGCAGGAATAATACCTGCAAAATCCTGTTTTAAAATATATCCTTTCGCATTGCACTTGAGTGCATCAATAACATACTCATCATCAGAAAAAGTTGTAAGAAACAAAATTTTTGCATCAGAATGCGCAGCCATAATCTCATATGCCGCCTCTATTCCTGTCTTTCCATCCATTCTGATATCAGACAAAAGAATATCAGGCTTATGCTCTTCATATAACGCAACAGCCTCCTCGCCGCATCGCCCTGTTGCTGCCACCTCTATCCCCTTTGCTTCTATAATTGTCTTAAGCGACATCAATACGATATCGTCATCATCTACTATTACTATTCTCATAAAAATCTCCTATTTATTTTTTGGTATGCTGATAAAGACTCTAAAACCTCTTTCTCTTGAAAAAGTGACAAAGCCACCCATACTCTCAATTCTCTGTTTAATATTAGAAAGACCAATTCCTTCATTAAACAAATCTGCTTCAATACGTTTAGTCCTGACAGCTACACCATTATCTTCCACTACCATCTGATAATATTCTTCAAGCTCCACCATCATAATATTTACAAAATCACCATCACAATACTTCATAATATTGTTAATAGTCTCTTTTAAGATAGTGAGAAAAGCATACTTGACATTGGCGTCTGCATCCCTTGAAATGTCACATTTAAATTCATAATCAAAACCCTTAAGTTCTTCAAGTATTTTCTTAGCTGCCGCATTTACATCAAAACTCTCTTTGTGAAGGTCATGAACACTCTCCCTAATACTGTTCATAGCCTCTACAAGCGTGTCATGAAGTGGTTCAATAAGCTTCTTTGATGTCTCATCTGTTGTCACGGAAATAATTGCACCTATTTGAAGAATGGAACGTGAAAGCAGGTGTCCAACATTATCATGAATCTCCCTTGCAATCCTGTTTCTCTCACCAAGCACGGCTATGTGGATATTGTTATTCTGGTTCTCCATCAGAAGCCTGTTCTTATTCTCAAGCAATATCGTATTTTCCTTGCTGTCATCCCTAAGTGATCTGATTTTTCTGCTCTGATTTTCCATAGCAGAAGACTTATATGCAGAGAAAAAACCTATAATCATAGTAAAAATATTTAGCACTGTATTTTGAGGCTTACTAATTAAAAGTCCCCCCGCAAACGCTGCTCCGATTGAGATAAAACTAATCCACCTATATGAAATTGTATTAAAATATTTGCACACGTAGGAGTACATAAAAAGTGGCATAAACGAAAGAAATTTGTCCTCTACCAACGCAAGCACACACACCACCGCACACACTATCATATCAGGAAAAAAACACTCACGGTCTATGAGTAATAGGTTTATTCCTGCAAGTATCAGAGCTGCCAGAGCCGTAACCATTATCTCCGGCATACTATTGCCTATCGCCACTAAAATACATCCAAATGCATACAAAATAAATCTGTCTATCAAATAAATCATAATCAGAGTATAACAAAAAAGGAAGAATGTGACAATTGTCATATTGATTCAAAATAACTTGTGACGGTTCTCACTTTTATTTTTTATGAAAAAAAATTATACTTGCAACATAACAAAAAAGGAGGCAGCTTATGAGCACATCAGTTATAAAAATAGAAAATCTTGTAAAAAGATACAAAGAATTAATTGCACTGGATCACTTTAACCTTGATATCAAAGAGGGGGAAATCTTTGGGTTGCTTGGTCCAAACGGTTCCGGTAAGACTACGACAATCAGTTGTATTCTCTCTCTTTTGGAATATGATAAAGGGACAATCGAAGTATTTGGAAAAGAGATGAAGCCTGACAGCTATGACATAAAGAAGGACATTGGCGTGGTACTTCAGGACGTAGCAGTCTTTAACGAACTGACCGTATATGACAATATTGATTATTTCTGTGGACTTTATATCAAAGACAAAAAACTTAGAAAACAATATGTTGAAGAAGCAATCGAATTTGTTGACCTTGACAAATTCAGAAAATTTTATCCAAAGAAGTTATCCGGTGGTTTACTTAGAAGACTTAACATTGCCTGCGGAATTGCTCACAAACCAAAGCTTATTTTCCTCGACGAGCCTACTGTGGCGGTAGACCCTCAGAGCAGGAATAATATTCTTGAAGGTATAGTTAAACTAAACCAAATGGGTGCAACAATCGTATATACTTCTCACTATATGGAAGAGGTTGAACAGATTTGTAACAGAATTGCCATTATGGATAAGGGTAAAAATATCACAATCGGAACAGCCGATGAGCTAAAGAAGCTTGTTCAAAACAGCGAGACTATCAACATAGATGTCATGAATCTGCCTGATGATGTTATTGCCGGTATCAAAACGCTTTCACACGTGTATAAAGTAGAATACGACAAAAAAGTTCTCCGGGTGTACTACAACGGAGGAAAACATAATCTGATTAAGGTGCTTGACTTATTAAAAGAGAGGGAAATACCTTTCGGTCAGGTTTATTCAAAACTCCCGACACTTAATGATGTATTTCTTGAAATTACAGGAACAGAGCTTAGAGACTAAAACGGAATGGAGGATTTATATGTTTTGGCATATTTTTAAATACAGACTAAAGACAATACTACATTCAAAAGAAGAAGTCTTTTGGATCCTTATTTTTCCCATTGCACTTGGCTCATGTTTTTATGCTGCCTTTAGCAATATTATGACTTCAGCAGAAGCCTTCAGTACAATAGATGTTGCCGTTGTATATGAAGACAAATCAGCAGATACTTATTTTGCAGGTTTTATGGCTGTTGCCACAAACGGTGACGATGCATATTTGAATGTAGTTACAAACGACAGCAAAGAAGCTGTCACTCTTTTAGAAAATGATGAAATCACAGGTATAATTTATCTTAAAGATGGTATTCCAAGGGTTACATTCAATTCTAAAGGTCTTTACCAGACAATTTTAAAAGAAGTTATGAACGAATATGTGCAGGCAGTCAAAACCGGGGAACGTATACAGATAAAAAATCATGTAGTACAGAAGAAGTTTGGTTCAAATAACCTTGATCCATTCACTGATTACTACTATTCCCTTATCGCTATGGTATGTATGTTCAGTGCTTTCTCCGGACAGTCATGCATAGAAAATATAAAGGCAAATCTGTCAAAACAGGGACTCAGAAAATCACTGGCACCTGTGGGAAAAATGACATTGATTCTCGGTGATTTTTTTGCCTCACTTTTAATGATGTCTTTATCCGACCTGATAATCATCATTTACCTAAACTATATCCTTAAAGTCAACTTAGGCAAGGATATATTACTGATAACTGTAACTGCCATTATAGGCACGGTTATAGGCCTTTGCAACGGAATGTTTATCGGAGCAATCCCAAAGCTTTCCCAGGAGATAAAATCAGGTCTCAACACAGTCTGGTCACTGCTCTTAAGTTTCCTTAGCGGACTTATGGTTGGCGGAATTAAATATGATATAGAAAAAGTTGCACCGATTGTAAACCGACTTAATCCATCTACACAGATTACAAATGCACTTTACAGTCTTAATGTGTATGATGATTACAGCAAATTTTTAAACTGTATCGGCACACTTTGTATTATGTCAGTGATACTTATATTTGTATGTTACTTAATAATTAGGAGGGAACGTTATGCAGATCTTTAAAACATTTTTTAATGTGTCAAAAAAATATATGATGTCCTTCTTCATATACACAGGAATTTTTCTTGGTCTTACATCTATGATGGTTGCCAGCCAGTCAAAAAGCAGTGAGACGACATTTGAAGCTTCTTCCGTGGATATGGCTATTTTTGACCATGACAACTCATCCCTTAGCAAGGCTTTGTCAGACTACCTGAAGGAAAATAACAATATTATTGAGATTGACGAAGATATTAACAGTATAAAAGATTCTCTTTACCAGAGAGAAGTGTATTATGTGTTGATTATTCCTAATGGATTTGAACAAAATGTAAAAGCAGGAAATACAGACACTCTTGACACATACAAGATTGACAGTCAGGCTTCAGTTTTCCTGGACGGCTTAATCAACAAATATGTATCTGTATTTGCATCAATATGCAACACCGATTTACCGGAAAAGGACATAATAAATACTACCAATGAAACTGTCTCTACAGAAGTACAAGTGGATATGTTAAGTAAAAATTCACCGGAATTTTCTGAAGTCCATTTCTTCTATGTTTTTATGCCATATATATTAATCTCTGTAATTGTTATGACAATATCACAGGTGTTAATTGTATTTAACAAGCCGGTAATCAAAAAAAGAATGTTGTGCAGTTGTAATTCAAATGTGAAAATGAATTTGATGCTTGGACTTGCTGCACTTGTATATGTAGCTCTTATATGCTGTGCCTTCATCCTGTATTCTTTGGTTGTGTATTCAAATGAAATGTTTACTGATATAGGTGCCGTAAGAATCGCAAATGTAATTGTACATTCGCTTGTAAGCCTCGGATTCGCATTCCTTGTAGCCTCTCTTGTGACAAAACAACAGTTTGTCGGAATGGTATCAAACGTATATGGCCTTGCTTCCAGCTTCCTGTGTGGTGTATTTGTAGACAGAGAGCTACTTGGCAAGGGAGTGGTTATGTTCGGACGTCTCTTCCCGGCTTCGTGGTATGTAGATGTTGAAAGTATTCTTTCAAATAATGATAGTCTTTCTTCACTTAGCAATTCAAACAGCAATACGCTAGTAATCGGATTTGTAGTTCAGCTGTTATTTGCCGGAGCATTCTTCGTGCTTGGTATGATAGCTGCAAAATATAAAAAGAAAGCATAAATCCCTTTAAGAAAGCCCCAGCGTTCTGCAATCCGCTGGGGCTTTTACTATTCCTACCATGTATGCCTGTGCAACTTACCCTCTAACTGAAAATTCTTAAAGTCAAGCTGTCTGAGCGCCTCATACGCCACAATAGCTACTGAATTAGACAGATTTAAGGACCTTATATTCTCAAGCATAGGAATTCTTATGGATGTATCCTTGTAGTCAAGCAGGATTTCCTCCGGAATACCTGCACTTTCTTTTCCAAACATTATGTAACAGTCTTCTTCATACTTTACATCTGCATATGTCTGTCTGGCTTTTGTCGTTGCCATAAAAATCCTGGCACCTTTATTTTTTTTAAGAAAATCTTCAAAATCCTTGTATACTGTCACATCAAGGTGCTGCCAGTAATCAAGTCCTGCTCTTTTTACAGATTTCTCATCAATATCAAATCCAAGTGGCTCAATCAGATGCAGCTTTGAACCGGTTGCCACGCAGGTTCTTCCGATGTTACCTGTATTTGCAGGTATTTCAGGCTCTAATAATACTATATTAATCAATGTTTTCACGCTTTCTTATTATTTATTTTCTTCTTCAAGTCTCTTTATGAAATTGCCGATTCTATCCATTGCAATCTTCAGATTCTCAAGGGAGTAAGCGTAAGATATACGAAGGAACCCTTCACCACAGTCGCCAAATGCGGTTCCCGGAACTACTGCCACTTTCTCTTCCTTGAGAAGTCTTGTGGCAAATTCGTCTGAAGTCATACTGAACTTCTTTATGCTTGGGAATATATAAAACGCACCATATGGTTCGAAACAGTCAAGTCCCATCTCCCTAAAGGCATTAAGAAGATATCTTCTTCTCTGATTGTAGGATTCACACATCATCTCAACATCCTTATCACCATTCTTAAGTGCTTCAACTGCTGCATACTGGCTGTTTGTCGGAGCACACATGATGGCAAACTGATGTATCTTTGTCATCTGCTTTAAGATTACTTCCGGTCCGCATGCATATCCAAGTCTCCAGCCTGTCATAGCATATGCTTTTGAAAAACCGTTTATCACAATAGTTCTCTCTCTCATACCAGGGATGCTGGCTATTGATACATGATCTTCCTTGTATGTAAGCTCAGAATATATCTCATCTGATATTACGAAAATATCTTTTTCAATACAAACCTGTGCAATCTCTTCAAGATCCTTCTTCTCCATAATTGCCCCTGTTGGGTTGTTAGGGAATGGAAGGATTAATATCTTTGTCTTGTCTGTTATTTTCTCAAGCAATTCTTCCTTTGTAAGTCTGAATTCATTTTCTTCCTTAAGCTCAATAATTACAGGCTTACCATAGGCAAGACTCACACAAGGTACATATGATACATAACTCGGCTGTGGAACTAATACTTCATCCCCAGGATCAATCATAGCTCTAATTGCTATATCGATGGCTTCACTGCCACCTACTGTTACTATTGTCTCTTTGTTGTAATCGTACTCTAATCCCTGTCTTCTCTTTAAATAATTACATATCTCTATTTTTAATTCTTTAAGACCTGCATTGGATGTATAGAATGTTCTGCCCTTCTCAAGAGAATAAATTCCTTCTTCTCTTATATGCCATGGTGTGTCAAAATCAGGTTCACCCACACCTAGGGAAATTGCATCCTCCATCTCACTTACTATATCAAAAAATTTTCTTATTCCTGATGGCTGTATCTCTACTACTGCCTTTGATAACGGATTTCTCATTACGGTGTCACCAATATCCTTTCGTCTTTGTGTTTCTCTACCAAAATTGTTCCATGATCTTTGTATTTCTTGAGTACAAAGTGTGTCGCTGTTGACCTTACTTCTTCCATTGGTGCAAGCTTTTCAGATACAAATCTTGCAACCTCTCTCATATTCTGTCCCTCAATTATTACAGTAAAATCAAAACCACCACTCATAAGATATACAGCTCGTACTTCGCTGAAATTATATATTCTCTCTGCCAGTTTATCAAAGCCTAGCCCTCTTTGAGGAGTTACCGTAACCTCAATAAGCGCAATTACCGGATCCTTCGATGTTCTGTCCCAGTTAATAAGTGTGTGATATCCGCAAATAATATTTTCTTTTTCCATATCTGCGATTTCATTGGCTACCGCTGTTTCTTCCTCGCCAAGTAACACTGCAAGATCATGCAAATCTATTCTGGCATTTTTCTCTATTATACTTAATATTTCCTCTCTCATAATGAAAATCAACCTTTCTTATTCTGATAAAATTACTATCCCGTCACCTTTTGGCGGCTCAAGAAATCTTCTATCCTCGCCTTTTACTATTACCCTGTCCTTGGATGCTGTGGTTTTTCCAATCACCTCAGCCTTAATTCCCTCCTGCAAAAGAGCTTCCTTTAGTGCACTTCCGTCGTTTGTGACCATAAGCAGTGCTCCTCCCGAAACCAGGGTGTAGGGATTTACTTCTAACTGCTCTGTAATCTCTATTGTCTCCTGTCTTACATTTACCTTATCAAGATAGACTAAAAGACCTACATCTGCGGAGGCTGCCATCTCCCATAATGCTCCAAAAATACCACCTCTGCTCGCATCATGCATGGCCTGCACACCGCAGTTAACCGCGACTGCAGCCTCGCTCTCTATTTCAAGACACACTTTCATATCCTTTGCTTTATCTATAAATGACCCGGTAAACCTCTTTAAAAGTTCTTCCTCTCTCTCATTTGCAAGTAATACCGTTCCCTCCAAAGCTATATCTTTAGACATTACAATATCCATATCCGGCTTTATGTTTGTTACTGATATGTCAAGATTCTTCGGTCTGACACCCACACCTGTGAAGGTAACTACAAATCGGTTAACAAAGTTCACCGCCTCGGTGTGTCCTCCAATTATTTCGATTTTTCTCTTTTTGCATTCAAAAGATATCTGCCTCATAAGCTCATTAAGCTCTGATTCCATAGCGTTCTTTGGCATAGTAACAGATACAAGAACACCTTTTATCTTTCCCCCTGATACAGCTATATTATTCGCTGTTTTGGTTATGCCATAGTATGCAATGTCAGAAAATCCACAGGTAACTGTATCTGTGGATAAAATAATCTGACTGTCATCATCTGTTTGCATGGAAGTAAAGTCCCTTGAAAGACCTGCTCCCGCAAATATATCAGGATTCTTATATGAAATTCTTTTAAGTACTGAGCGCTTTAACATCGGCTCAGATATCTTTCCAATTTTCATTCCTATTCCTCTTCCTGTGTCTTCTTCGTAGTAGCTTCTGTAGCTGGTTCCTGTTCTGCCTTCTTCTTTTTCGTTGTTGTCTGCTCTTCTTTCTTTTTCTTGGTTGTCTCTTCTGATTCCGGTTTTTTATCCGGTTTCTCATCAGTACTCTCCTCTGGTTTTTCCTCACCACCTGTACCATAAGTAACATAGATTGGAGAAGACTGATATGTACTTGTATTTACAAGCTGTTTGTCAACAAGCTTTCCATTCTCATATATTTCTTTCCAGAGCTTTGCAACATATCCAATATGTCCCTGAACTGTTACAGCTCTGTAGCCAACCGGCTTAGAAGGATCTTCTTTTCTTACCTCACTTGGGTAATTAGTGCTTATGGTCTCACTTACAAACTTTAGCTCTCTTCCAGGATCTCTTGTCTCCTTGCCATAGAGGTTAAATGTAAGCTTTCCTTTAGGATCATATATACCTTCTATATATACCGGAACATCAGTATTATTTGTTACCTTTAAATCCTTCCAGGTTCCTGCAAGTGCCGCATCTGCTGCCAAATCGACATATCCTACATTCATGGAATGTGGTGCTCTCTCTGTAACCTCGAGCTCTGCTCTAAGCACCGCATTATAAAGTGTAGTGGATACCTGACAGATACCACCACCAAGACTGTTCTCAACACGTCCATTGACATATGTTCCCGCACTGTACCAGCCATTACTCTCTGTCCATGGCTCAAGAACTGAATTTACTGAGAATGTTTCTCCAGGATATATGACATTGCCATTGATGTGGTCAATTCCATTTTTCATATTCATATTTCTGTTATAGTTGCCTGATACCCCGAATGTAGTAGAAAATGATCCTATTACATCCTTCACTTCTCTACACGCATCTGCTGATACCGTTGGTTGATCATCTACAACTGTAAGAGCGAATGACGAATTGTTTCCATCCCACTCCTCAATTAGATATTCATCTATCTCATTCATAGAGGTCTTAAGGTCAATTACTCTTCCAATCTTGCTCTCTGTAACCTCAAATACATCTCCATTTTTAATGAGACCTGCATTTGTATGTGGAATATTGAACTGTGCCATATTCTCTTCGATTGCTTTTTTCAGCACTTTTTTATTTACTGTCACTTCGATTGGATATGTAACATTTTCCTTCTTTATATCTTCTCTGGCTTTGTATCTCTCAATTACATTTCCTCTGTTCCCATAATCCAAAATCTCTTCGACTACTTTTTTGTTTCCCCATCCGTATCCCAATGCTCCCGCTGTAAGGTCATACTTATTGTCATCCATTGTGAGTGTAATTGTTTTTGAGGTAAATCCACTAATGTACTTTTCAACTTCTTTTTTGATGTCGTCACTAGTCATTCCGCCAACAGAAATATCACCTAAATAAATGCCTTCTGCTGCTTTTGAATCTGTCTTCTCTTCGGCATATACATCTTTATTAGCTGGTGCTGCAATTAAAGCTGCAGCTAACATTGAAAAACAAAGTAATCCAAACTTCTTCATAATTAATTAAACCTTGTCTGCCCTTTCATTTTCTATTTGTGTATGTTACTATACATACTGTACTGCTAATGATAATACCATAGCTGCTACTAATATTCCCGCTAAAATTGCAGAGAATATTCTTTTTGTTTTTTTATTGTTAAAATTAATCATAATGTTCCTCCATTCTTAAAAAGGGGGGACGGAAAGGATATATATGTTACAAATACTTTCACATTTCCCACTATTTACTATTTTTATTATTTTCATCGTGTGGTCCTCTTATGAGATGCATAAAAGCACACGTAACGACCGAAAAAATCAGGATGATTTCTGGAATCGTGAACAGACTTCAAACAATGTCCGTCGTAAGCGCATTGACGATTCCGAGTACATAACTATTCCCGACTCAATATTAAATATCAATTCTTCAAACGAAGATGTTATCAAACACCTTGCCTCCCTTCGTGAGCTTAAGAATAAAAAAATTTTAAATCTCACCGGCAAGACAAGCACAGATATTAAAGAACTCTACGGTCCTGCTAATCTAAACTATGTCACTGAATGTGATGACAATTTCACTTCAATGTGCCAGGTCTTATCATCACTTGGTACTCTTCTAAAAGAAGAAGGTGATTTAGCCCAAGCCGCAAAGGTTCTTGAATTTGCAGTAAACTCAAAAAGTGATATCAGCAGCACTTACCTTGCCCTTGCCGATATATATCTATCAACCGGCAACAGCGAAAAGATTAAGGATTTAATAAGTACAGCCTCTTTGCTCGATTCACTTATGAAGGATTCTATTATTAAAAACCTTACAGACCTTACTTCTTAACCCTTCCATACTGCGACAAAATCTTGTCTGTATACCTTGATGCCTCACTTCTCGAAAGCCTTGAAATGTCGATATCGTCTATTATTTTATGATATTTTATCAAATCATTCAAGTTCTTTATTTGTCGGGGAGTGGCAGGGCTATCCTTCTTAACCTTATATTCAAGCTTAACCGGCTGGAAAACCTTCTCGTTATTTACATATTTTTCCTCACACATAAGCCTGTAAAACTTATGTGTAACATACGCATCATTAAGTGCCCTGTGATGATTTTTGTCTTCTATTCCAAAATGCCTGCACAAATTTTCAAGGCTCTTTGATTCTAAATCCATAAGACAGCTTCTTGCAATCTTTAGGGTGTCAATTCCGTATTTGTCATACGAAAGCCCTATATTCACCGCATTTTTCTTAAGAAAAGCATAATCGAAACTAAGGTTATGACCTATAATAACATAATCTTCACAAAAATCAATAAATTCAGGCAAAACATCCTCTATATAAGGGCAATCTTTTACCATTTCCCTGTCAATTCCTGTAATATCTGTTATTCTCTCATCAATTCCTACTCCGGGATTTATAAGCCTGTCATATTCTTCTATTATATTTCCATCCACCACCTTGACGGCTCCTATCTCCAAAATCTTATCTATCTTAGGATTCAGTCCGGTCATCTCAAGGTCAAGACTTATATAATCCTTTATCATTTTTCCAGATATTCCTTTAACTTTTCGTAGTTTTCTTTTGCATCCTCATATCCTTCGTTATAAAGAGCAAGTAGTTTGTCTTTGTCCTTTTCTAGACGTCCTATGCTAACCGGTCTTTTAGGTCTTATTACAAAGGCTTTTCCAGCGTCTTCTAACTTGTCAATATATTTTAGTGTCTTGTTATACACAATATGTCTCCTTGCCATTGCTTTTACAAATTCCGGATATTTTTTGTATCGTATTGACAAAAGGAATAATAATTCGTTTTTCTTTTTTCTATAAGTCTTATCTCTGGTAAGTATAATGACATTTTTCTTATTACCGTCTTTTCTTGCCTTAAGAATTGGGATTGAGTCCGACACGCCACCATCAAGATATGGAATATCACATATCGACACTTCTCTTGCCATAAGGGGCAACGAACATGATGCCCTGACAAAAGCTATGTCTTTTTTCAAATCCTTAACCTTCTTATATTCCGCCTTACCGGTTTTACAATTAGTTACAGTAGCATAGAAATTTCCCTGAAAACTGTTGTATGTGTCATAATCGAAGGGATTTAATTTGTTTGGAATTGTATCATAGCACATCTTTGCCCCAAAGAAATCTCCTGTCTTAACAAGACTGTAAATGCTTGCATAGTTCTTATCCTCCAAATAATCAACATCTACTCTCAGAGCTCTTCCTCTCTGTTTTGAAAGATAGCTGCAGGCATTTGCAGCCCCTGCTGACACACCGTACACATTGTCAAATTCTATGTCTTTGTCGAGGAAGAAATCGAGAACACCCGCTGTGTATACTCCTCTCATTCCTCCTCCTTCCAGTACTAATCCTCTCATATTCGACTCCTAACTAATACACCAAAAGGACTATAAGATTATCTCTTAACCCTATAGCCCTCTTTTGTATAAAAAAATTTTATCTGATTTCTGTCTTTCCACCCATATATGGTCTTAATGCTTCAGGAATTCTTACGCTTCCGTCTTCATTGAGATTGTTCTCTAAGAAGGCAATAAGCATTCTTGGTGGAGCCACTACTGTATTGTTAAGTGTGTGAGCAAAGTATTTGTTTCCATCTTCACCCTTAACTCTGATTTTTAATCTTCTGGCCTGGGCATCTGAAAGGTTTGAACAGCTACCAACCTCGAAGTACTTCTTCTGTCTTGGCGACCATGCTTCCACATCGATTGATTTAACCTTAAGGTCAGCTAAATCACCTGAACAACATTCAAGTGTTCTCACAGGAATATCAAGACTTCTGAACAAATCTACTGTGTTCTGCCATAATTTTTCAAACCACATCTTGCTCTCTTCCGGCTTACATACAACTATCATCTCCTGTTTTTCAAACTGATGAATTCTATATACGCCTCTTTCTTCTATACCGTGAGCACCCTTTTCTTTTCTAAAGCAAGGTGAGTAGCTTGTAAGTGTGTATGGAAGATTTGCCTCCGGTAAAAGATTATCAATAAACTTTCCAATCATAGAATGTTCGCTTGTACCGATTAAGTACAAGTCTTCTCCCTCAATCTTGTACATCATGGCATCCATCTCTTCAAAACTCATAACACCTGTAACTACGTCACTTCTAATCATAAAAGGAGGAACGCAGTATGTGAAACCTCTGTCAATCATGAAATCTCTTGCATATGAGATTACTGCTGAGTGAAGTCTTGCTATATCACCCATAAGATAGTAGAAGCCGTTACCTGCTACTTTTCTTGCGCTGTCAAGGTCGATACCGTTAAGCTTTTCCATAATGTCTGTATGATATGGAATCTCGAAATCAGGTACAAAAGGTTCTCCATACTTCTGTACTTCTACGTTCTCACTGTCATCCTTTCCGATTGGTACGCTAGGGTCAATGATATTTGGAATAGCCATCATTCTCTGCTTGATTTCCTCCTGAAGCTTTGCTTCCTCTTCTTCAAGCTTTGCAAGAAGTTCAGAATTAGCTGTAACCTGTTTCTTAACTTCATCAGCTTCTTCTTTCTTACCCTGTGCCATCAATGCACCTATCTGCTTACTTAACTTATTTCTGTCTGCTCTAAGATTATCAGCCTGTGCCTGAGTCTCTCTACCCTTTTTGTCAAGTTCAATAACTTCATCAACTAATGGAAGCTTCTTGTCCTGAAATTTATTCTTAATGTTCTGCTTTACTATGTCTGGATTTTCCCTTAAAAATTTAATATCTATCATTTTCTTATCTCCTTTATTTTTTAGTTACCACACTCAATACTTATCTCATTGAATTTGGCTAATATATCATCAATTGCAAGATTAGATTTCTCCACACCTGCCTTATCGATTACCGCATTGCCCTGATGCATCATAACAAGTCTGTCACCATATTCTATGGCATATCTTAAGTTATGTGTCACCATCATCGTAGTTATCTTCTTCTCTTCAACAATTTTTCCCGTGAGCTGCATAATAATCTCTGCTGTCTTTGGGTCAAGTGCCGCTGTATGCTCGTCCAGAATGAGAAATTCTATGGGAGTGAGCGTTGCCATCAAAAGTGCCATCGCTTGTCTTTGTCCTCCCGAGAGTGAACCTACCTTGACATCCATCTTATCCTCAAGTCCAAGGCCAAGCGTGCTTAGCATATCTCTATACTCGTCTTTTCTCTTCTTATTAATCCCAGGAAAAAGATCAAACGCTTTTCCCTTGTTATCCGCCAGAGACATATTCTCTAAGATTGTCATACTAGGGCACGTTCCCATAGCAGGATTCTGATAAACCCGGCCGATTTTTCTATGTCTTATATGCTCCTTCATTCTGGTAATGTCTTTGCCATTTACTATTATCTCACCTGAGTCAACAGGGATGCTTCCACAGATTATGTTGAGAAGCGATGTCTTTCCAGAACCGTTACTGCCAACAATTGATACAAACTGTCCGTCTTCTACAGTGAGATTAAAATGGTTAAACAGGCACATCTCATTGACTGTTCCAGGATTATAATACTTCGATATGTTATTTAATTCAAGCATTACCCTTCACCTTCTTTCTGCCAAAACCATTACAAAGCAATAAAATGGCCAAGAATAGTGTAGCTATTATAAGTTTTAAATCCTGTGATTCAAGTCCTGCTGCTATTGCTATTGCGACACATGCCTTGTACACAAGAGAACCGAAAATAACAGCTGTTGTTGCTTTTACAAATCTGACATTTTTAAGAACCCTGGTTCCTATTATAACACTTGCAAGACCTATTACAATAGTACCTGTTCCTGATGATATTTCAAAAAAACCATTTTGCTGGCAATACACGCTTCCCGAAAGTGCTGCAAGTGCATTCGCCATAGAAAGTCCTACTATTTTTACATAGCCCTTATCCTTCGCAATACTTGTCACAAGCGTTTCGTTGTCACCAACCGCCCTTAGCAAAAGACCTGACTTTGTATTCATATACATATCCATAGCTATTTTTACCACCAGTACAATCACTGCCAGAATCAAAATCACAGTTGTGCTCTCTGCCAAAAGTGGCGAGCCAAAAATGGTTTTTCTGGAGTAAAGTGCCACATTTGCACTGCCTGCTATCCTGAGATTAATCGAGTAAAGTGCTGTCATCATAATTATTCCTGACAACAAGTCACGCACTTTGAATTTTACATGAATTATACCTGTTATCATACCTGCAACCGCACCTGTGAGCATTGAAGCAATCATTGCAATGTATGGGTTGACATCTTTTACCAGAAGCATTGCCGTAACAGCGCTCCCAAGTGGAAAAGTACCATCAACAGATAAATCAGGAAAATCTAAAATTTTGTATGTGATGTATACCCCAAGAGCCATAATTGCATAAATCATACCCTCTTTGAGTATACCCTGTAAGATTATAGTCACCTTTAACTGCCTCCAAATTATTCTGATATTTCGTTAAATGTCTCAGCAGCCTTTTCCACCATATCTTCCGACAATTCAATTCCAAGATCATATGCTACCTTTTCATTGATATAAAGAGAAGCTTCAGTAATAGTCTCATACTTGATACTACTTGCCTTTTCTCCCTTTAATACCTTAGCCGCCATCTTTCCTGTCTGAATACCCAGCTTATAGTAATCAAGACCTACAGTTGCAAGACATCCTTTTTTAACCTGTTCTATTTCACTGCCAAATACAGGTATCTTCTTTGCATTTGCCTTTGCTACTATTGTAGGAAGACACGATACTACTGTATTATCTGTAAGGTTATTTAAACAATCAACTTCTTCCAATAATGCGTCTGTGGCAAGTGGAACATCTGCTGCCGCTGACACACCCTTTTCTACAATTTCGAATCCGTATTCAGGTGCTAATGCCTTGTATTCTTCGATTGCTGATAATGAATTAACTTCACTTGTACAGTATAAAATACCAATCTTCTTAACCCCTGGTGTCATATTCTTAATCATTTCAAGCTGATCACTAACTGCAAGCTTGTCCGATGTACCTGTTATCTCTCCGAGCGGTGTTCCGTCTTCTTTTGCAAATTCTGCCTTTACAGGATCTGTCACTGCTGAAAAAATCACAGGAATACCTGCACTGCTTGCGTTCGCATATGCACTCTGTGCCATTGGTGTTGCAATACCACAAATCAAATCTATCTTCTTCGATACGAAGCTTGCTGCTATCTGGTTTGCCATACTGCCGTCTGCCTGGGAATTCTCACTGTATATAGTGACTTTATCCTCTCCAAAGCCTTCCTGTTTAAGTCCTTCTATAAAACCTTCTCTGCAGTTGTCAAGTGAGGCATGCTCTGCAAATTGTCCAATGCCTATTTTTATCTTATCGTCATCCTTTTTACTGCAAGCCGTTAATGAACCAAGGGCCAAAACACCTGCCAATGATAAAGCTACTAATTTTACTATTTTTTTCATTGTAATTCTCCTCTTTTCTAATCACAAATCACTATGCTTTACAACTACTCTGTTTAAAGCCACATCCTAAAGGTTAAGCCCCTTAGCCTCATCGCATCCAAGCATTATATTCAGACACTGAACAGCCGCTCCTGAAGCACCTTTTCCAAGGTTATCAAATCTGGTAGCAACTACCACTCTGTCTTCATTACCTGTCACGAAGATTTCAATTCCATCAAATCCCGACTTTGCATCAGAGAATAATACTCCACCAGCTTGTACGTCTGCTCCAACCGGCATAACCTTTATGAACTGCTCACCTTCGTAGTACTTTGCAAAATAGTCTCTTATCTCTTCTACTGTTTTCTTACCCTGTAACATATCTGTGTAGAGAGGAATCTCCACTACCATTCCACTGTAGTAATCTGTGGTCATAGGTGCGAATAACGGTTCTCTGTCAATTCCTGAGATAATCTTCATCTCCTTTAAATGCTTATGGGTCTGACCCCATGCATACATTCTGGCAGAGCCATATTTTTTATCTCTGTTTTCATCTTCGTATTCAGCTATAAGCTTCTTTCCTCCTCCGCTGTATCCTGACACTGCAAACGCAGCTATCGGATAGTCTTTCGGAAGAATTCCACCCTTTACGAGGGGATACGCCAAAGTAATAAATCCTGTCGCGTAACAGCCGGGAACAGCAATTCTCTTACCATTCTTAATCGCCTCCCTATGCTCTTTTGATAATTCAGGATAACCATAAGCCCATCCCTCTTCCGTTCTATGCGCTGTTGAAGTGTCGATAATTCTAACATTCTCATTCTCTATCATAGCAACAGCTTCTCTGGCTGCCGCATCCGGCAGACATAAAAATGTAATGTCCGAATTGTTAATGTATTTCTTAATCTCATCCGGATCTTTTCTAAGTTCTGAAGGTATTTTAAGAAGTTCAATATCATCTCTTCCCTCAAATCTTTCGAAAATTCTAAGTCCTGTAGTTCCTTCGCTACCATCAATAAAAATCTTTGTCTTCATAATTACCTCTATTCATTTATTATTAATCAAAAAGTGCACCCATTGTCATCAATCCGCTTATGCTAAACATCTGCTCAACAGCATCTGTTACCATATTCTTAGACTCTCTGTTAAGAGAACTGCTGTATGTCGATAATGTAAGGCACATAACAAGTACAACAACTGCAACTACCGACGAAACTACACATAAAATATTATTAGTCTTAGTAGTTTTCTCTCCATACCTGAATCTTTTAATTGCTACATATCCAGCGCCTACTGCCGTAAGAATTATGCCAACAATTGCCATCCACACAAATCCTGATACTCTAAACCATTCAAATGCATTTACCACGAATCCGGCTGCATCACCGGCAACCTTCTGCGCAAGAGAAACCATCGACATGCCACCCTTGGGATTTATATTTTTTGCTGTTTTCATCACAGCATTAATTTCTGAATAGGAGGCTGATGCACTGAAAATAAGTGTAAGAAGTCCTCCGACAAATGCCAAAGCCGCACCAACTATAGCCATTATAGAAAATAGTCCTGCTCTAATCTTTTTTGTTTCAAAATTAGTATCCATTCTTACACCTCCCGTTAATTTCCAAATATGTCTGACATCGGTGAATCTGAATCACTGTCGCTGTAATCATTGCCGCCTTCACTCTTCTCATAAATCCTGAATGCATCCTTTACAACTTCTTCCGTCTGTCCGTTAAGGTTACAGTTATGTATACAAACTGTTGAAGTTGGAACTATACCGATAATAACCGCTGCAGCACTGATAATTATTGCAAACATTGCATACTTACCTTTTGTCTTCATATAAGTCTTTGTCGCAAAGAAAAGCGTTCCCATTGCCACGATACCGCCAATCAAGGCTATAATACAGAGAAGTGATACTCTGTATTTGAATACGCTTGATAAAATGTCATAAATCTTGCCACCGCTTAATTTGCCTTCATCAAGCTTCTGAATTTTCATAACAGCTCCCGGCAACCCGTCATACACACCAGACCAGCTAAATGTCTTACCTGCGCTGCATACAACTGTGAGTATAGAACCTAACAACGCACAAAATGCAGCAATCGAGCTAAGCACAAGCAATACTATTTCCTTAGCAGATTTCTTTTCGTCCATATAATCCTCCATGTCGGAGCAATTTATTGCAGAGACACCGCGAAGAGAAATTCGCGCAGGCGATTTCTCTTCTGCGATCAGGGCTAATTGAGGCTCCATCTCAATTAGCCGTATGCAAAATCAGCGCATCAGCGTGATTTTTCATACTGTCCATTTACATAAACTAATAGAGTATTATACTATTTTTTCTTAAGCTTTTCAATTATTATATCATAATTCTTTCTCATATGCGGAATCGTACAATCAGTGCAATTCTTGATTCCCGACTCTGTATATTTGAAATTGCCACCACATTTAGCTCCAAGCGAGTAAAGCGGACAATAGCAAAACAGACAATTGAAATCATCCTCATTACTTATCTTGTGACACGGAAAAAATTCACATTCCTTATTGCAAAAATATTTATAGTGTTCCATATTAACCTCCATGTCGAAGCAATTTATTGCGGAGACACCGCGAAGAGAAATTCGCGCAGGCGATTTCTCTTCTGCGATCAGGGCTAATTGAGGCTCCGTCTCAATTAGCTGTGTGCAAAATCGGCGCTTCGGCGCGATTTTTCACACTAACCTCTTTTCCTACGTTCTTCTCCCGAGCGCGAGACGTCGCATGAGGTCCGGTGGACCTCGCGTTTATGCGACGACCGGAGCGGAGACCTCGAACCTTCGAGGCCTAGTGGGCCTCGAAAATAAAAAAGGACTTATATCTGAAAGATATAAGTCTTTTTTATTCCCGAGAGCGCGAGACGGGACTCGAACCCGCGACCCCAACCTTGGCAAGGTTGTGCTCCACCAACTGAGCCACTCGCGCATATGTATGATGCTGTCATCAAGAGCGGGTGATGGGAATCGAACCCACGTATCTAGCTTGGAAGGCTAGTGTTCTACCATTGAACTACACCCGCATATTGTATATGAAGCACAAGACACATCTAAGTATCTCATGCGTAGTGCCCAGTTCCGGAATCGAACCAGAGACACGAGGATTTTCAGTCCTCTGCTCTACCAACTGAGCTAACTGGGCCCGTCTTTTGATTCGTATCAAATCAGCGACAAAACACATTTTATCTTATTAAGCCTAATTTGTCAACATTATTTTTTATTTTTATTTTCAAAATATTGAATCATACATTTATTTCTTCTTCTCCGCTTCCATATCTCATATCTGAGACATTCCCTGTATCTTTGTCTTTTATTTCTTGAGAGAACCCTGATATATGATATAAACATCAGTATCAATCCTGTGATATATATGATATTTATCGTGACAAAAATTGATATAATCAACAAAATTATGCTTATACACAACAAGTGAACTGATAATCTGTCCACTCCATATCTTCCGTATAAAAATCTATTTAGTTTCTTTTTTAACATATGACCACTTGCTTAGTTTACTTAACTATATTATATTCATCACCTTACTCAAACTACACAAAAAGCAAAATCTTTTCTAAATATACTCTTGTAAATATTCTAAGTTTAAACAACTCTACCTTATCTGATACCATTTGTTTTTATATTTCATTTTCCTCTAATGCTTTTTGTACTGCTATTCCTATTGCTCTTCCAAGCAATGGTGGAACTGCATTTCCTATCTGCACAAGCTGCCACTTCTTAGATCCTTTAAAAATAAAGTCATCTGGAAATGACTGTAATGCAGCTAATTCTCTTGGTGTTAAAACTCTAGGTAATTTCGGATGTAAATTTACACCCCCATGGTTCTCTTTTACAGTACATGATGGCTTATTCCATGGTGACTTCTTCCAGGCATCAGAATAGTTTCCATACAAACTCATCCCCTCTGGCACATTCATTATTCGCTCTTTCATTTCTTCAGTATGACGACTAAAAATATGATTTATACTCTTGTCTTCTGGTATGTTCATAAATCGTTCTATTTCCTGCCCAAGAGTTTTATAATTTTCCATAAATGGTTTTGGATGATAATTTGTTCCACCTATTCTATTTCCAACAAATATTACTCTTCTCCTTGTTTGAGCCACACCGTAATCAGCACTATTTAGAACTGTTACATTAATCTCATAACCTATCTCTTTATAATCTGCGATAATTTTCTCCTCTATTTTTCCATTAAGCATTGATCTCAAACCTTCAACATTTTCCATCACAATATACTCCGGCCTAATGTGATCAACAATCTTTAACATTTCATAATATAAGCTATTACGTTCATCTGTCACAACTCTGTTACCTGCTAAACTAAATCCTTGACACGGAAATCCTCCGACCAATAAATGAATATGTCTATCACCAATACTATCATATAATGCTTGTTTTGCCTCATCTGTTCTAATATCTCTAGTTTCAACATCTTCTTTATATTTCTTTTTCTGAACAAAATTATACTTATATGTTTCTACTGCTTCTGGCATAATCTCAACCGATGCAACAGGTGTAAATCCTGCCATCGTCAAACCGCAACTAAGCCCGCCCGCTCCAGAAAATACATCTACAAAATTATATCCATTTCTAGCTTTAGAATGTTTCCATCCGTCAAACTTATCTTTTGTACATTCTTTCTCAACATCAATCCAATTTACTTCATCATTGTATGCTGCCGATACATTACTTCCCATTATTGCAAATGTATCTCTATCATTGTCCTCATCAGAATCCCCCGACTCAATCCAAGATTTATAATCCTCTGGTATAATTCTCCATTTATTTTGAATTCTTGATGCTTGAAGCTTTTTTGCTGCTATATGTCTTCTAACAGTTTTTTGACTTTTCCCCGTCATTTTTGCAACATCTTGTATAGTATAATATTCTGCCATATCAGCCTCCCTTAGAACATTTGTTTGTCCACTTTCCATGTTGTAATGTCTAGTTTACATGATGTTGAAAATTTTGTCAATTACAAATTTTCTGAAACTAATAAATCAATAAGATTTTGTATATTGAATCTAAATTGGTATATACAATTATTTCTTTTGTGAATGTCAAATTGCCCTAATCGATAATCTTTATAATCGATTGGAATTACTCCATGACCTTTATTGTTATTTTTTCTTAATGCAGTCTTAACATCAGCAATCGACTTAACATATCTTATTTCTTCATTAATCCAATTAATCTTCTTTGCCCACACGCCTTCTTTACTACGCTCATAAATATTGCATATAGGTATATTGTTATTATTTCTCCCTTATATTCTGGAATCTCGGACGTAAAAATTTTTTTTATAACAAATTTACAACGAGCATCACTACTTGGTTGACCAATCGTATCCGGACAAACTAATCCATTCCTTAGTTTTGTAGATTTTACCGAAATAGATTTCCTCTCCGCATAAAGATCCATTGGCGAATTTAAAGTGTTTCCAAACCCTTTAATGAGTGATAATAGCACCTCATCGTTATTTATCTCAATTATCTTTTTCGAAATCTTATCTTCTGTACATAATTTTCCAACATACTCATCCACTTTTATGTTTTTTTCATTAAAAATTCTTTCAATGTATGGTTTAATTCGATTAACAAGCTCTTCGTCTGCTTTTGGAGGTTTATTTAATTTATATATCTCACAAATCGCTCTCTCTGTAGCATCTCCATAATTCCACCTTGATGCTTTTTCCGAAACTTTCCTATATTTATTCAAGAACCTATTGATATTTTTAACCTGTAAACGGATATTGGATGTAGTACGTACATATGCTGGTTGTATTAACGATATGCCATCGTAGCTTATTGAAGGATAATTTAAAGATGAGGATATCTTTATCACTGAATCGTCTAATTCAAGCAATCCATCAAATTTTTTTATTAATCGAATGTCGTTTTCGCTAATCACAAAGAAGTTATAATCACACCATAATAATTTTTCAATCCATAACGGCAATAACTTTACAATATTCTTAGGCTGAATATAAATTCTTTTCAAATCATCTCTGCTATTTATCTTTTCATTCAATATGTCTTCATAATAGTACTTCGCCACTTTAACTCCAGCCTGTCCTAATGTTTCTTGGCGGAACCCAACCATTTGCAGACATCCTCACAGACATAGTCTTACCATATGTCAAATAGAAATTTATATTGGGATCCCCCGTAATACAAGAAACATAGTTTTTAGGTTTAATATTCCTTGGTAACATTTTTCTTATTTTTTTCGCAATATTTTTTGCTTTCTTGTCTACAGAACTGTTTTCATAACTCCTAAAAAATTTCTCTTCCTCTTGCGACAGAAGAATGTTATTCTCTACACAAATTTCCCTTTGCACTAAAAATCCAAGACATATACTATCTTTCTGCGTCATCATAAATCCCCCCCATATAGTATAATCTCCAACAAGTTTTTCAAATTAAATCTGAACTTGAAACAATTTCTATTATTATGAACCTGAAATTCTCCAATCGAAATACCATTATATTTTACAGTATTGCTCTCATTCCATTCTTCAATTGTTTCTTTTGTAAAACTAAATTTTTCATATTTCCAATCAAATTGTTTAATATCACTCTTATTAATCGCCTTATATTCAAATCCTTTTTTTGTTTCATATAGCCACAATAACCAATCCGAATCAAATAAATGCTCCACATAGATTGGCATAATTTTTTCAATATTCTCATATACCATCTTTTTAAAACTTTCTCTTGTGACTTCAGCAATATCTTTACCAAAAAATTTCGAGAAATACAACAAGCATGTTTTTGAACCCGGCTGTCCAACTTCTGGTGGACAAACCATTTTACCTTTATTTGTTTTTAAAGATAATGTTCTATTTCCCTCCAATACAAAATCATATGAGCATTTACTTTGATCTCCTCTTTCTCCTGGAGCGGAACCACTATGTTCAATTGCAGGTGGCAAGTGTTTAAATGCATCTTTTACAACCGGCATCAATTTATCAACATAACTTCTTAAAACTCTATTTTTGAAGCTATCAGGTTGCTTTAATTCAAACAATTCACATATAGTAGCCTCAGCAGACATCCCTAACGTTTCATTTGTTTCTTTTACTATTCTAAACCATTCTGGAATACTAGAAATAATAAATCTGAACTTAAATGATCTTTCTTTATGAGTTTGAATTTCTGCTATTGACTTTCCATGATACTTTAACGTTGTGCTTTCTTTCCAAGTATCTAATCCTCTCGTAAATTCAAAATCTGACCTTTCAAAAGAATAACTTGATAATTCATCGGATTTAATAATCTGCGGATTATCAAGTTCCTTTCTCGAAATTAATACCGTATAATCTGACTGAAATAAATTATCAATAAAAACTGGCAATATTTTATGTATATTCTCATATACTAGTTTTCTAACATCCTCCTGATCTTTTATTTCTGAACCATATATATCAGCAAAATACTCATTTAATACCGAGAACCCAGCTTGACCAATAGTTCGCGGCGCCACTTTATCACTTGTTTTTGTTGTTCTAATAGACACAGTTTTTCCATTATCCAACAAAAAATTGTGAGGTGATGTTGTTTGTTTTCCTTTTGTTAATTCTTTAGTATATGTAAGCAAACGTTTCGGATTTGCATTGAGTTTTTCAAAAATTATAGATATTGCAGGTCTCAATTCTTTTTCGTATTGCTTATTATAATTTGCTTCGAATTGTGCTGCTGCCCATTCATTTACTTCAATACCATACTCTTCACATATCAATCTTTGCAAACTTAATCCATAATCTGCGTTATTATTGTTTTTATCTTCGTTATTTTGTTTTTTGCTATTCATTTCATACCTCCACTCTGTTGATTCCAACAACTCTGCCTCTATATAAAAATCAACTGGAATAAAAACAAGATTTTCACGCCTTAGATTCACATATTGAATATTAGAAAAAATAATATTTTTAGACAACATTTGCTTTGTGCTCATTATACTCGCTACAAAAAAATATCTCAAGACCTAATTTGAGAAAAACGTATTCATTAACTATCTAACACACTGTAAACTATAAAAACACGCTCCACAAGTTGTTCTAATTATCATAATAATCGCAAAGATCTCACGCAAGCATAGACTTTGACTCATTATCATTGAGTCTATAGGTATCCTTTTTACTTATCATTGGCATAAAAAAAATGTTGATTTCTCAACATTTCCTTCATCAAAAATATAATGCCGGCGACCGGAATCGAACCGGTACGGGAGGTAAGTCCCGCAGGATTTTAAGTCCTGTGCGTCTGCCAGTTCCGCCACGCCGGCTTAATGGATGGTGGTGGATTCGAACCACCGAAGCAATTTGCAGCAGATTTACAGTCTGTCCCCTTTGGCCACTCGGGAAACCATCCATTTACCAGTGCGAACACGCATATAATACGCGAACTCACTGCAAGGTATTATAGCATAACGCATTATATATTGCAAGCAAAAAATACTAGATTACATATGTTGCATTTTTATCCCCATCCACTACATAAATTGCTGCCGAAAACGGGGGCATCACAACTTCTATCCAGCCATTCACAATATCACAGGTACTTACACCTACATTGTATGTGCGCTCTTCAGATAAAAGAACTCTGTCCAGTCTCTCATCATCTCTTATTCCAATCTCCCATACCGGGATTCTAACCCTCTTCTCTTCACCGTTGTTATTCACAACTGTTACTATCTTGTTGTTCTCCAAAAATCTTCCATATGCCAGAATATTATACTCTCCTATGAGTGGTTTGTAAGAACCCCTTCTAAGTGCCTCATATCTTTTATGAATCGCAATGGCATCCCTGTGGAATTCTAAAAGATCTAAATCTTCATGCCCCCAAGGATATGTTCTTCTGTTATCAGGATCTGTCCATCCACACACACCAGCTTCATCACCATAATAAAGAGTTGGCGCACCAGGCCATGTCATCTGCATAACAACTGCCTCTTTCATAATACCTTTGTTAACATATGCATTGGCTGACTCGGCACCGTGACTTGCAACTCTTCCCACATTGCCATTCGTTCTCGTCAAAAATCTCGAATGGTCATGATTTGATAACTCATTCATCGCAATGTGAAGTGACTGTCCCTGCATCCTTGCCATATGATGTCTCATACATGCATAAAAACTATATGAATCACCTCTTAAGTCGCCCCTCTTCTCATCACTGTGTTTCTCCATACCTGTCAAAAACCAGGAAATCGGCTCCATAAAAGCATCATAGTTCATTACCGTATCCCACTCTTCACCCTGTAACCAGGCACCCGGATCACCATAATGCTCTGCCAGAATAATCGCGTTAGGATTTGCTTCTTTGACATTCCTTCTGAAATCTTTCCAGAACTTATGATTAAACTCGCTGCTCTGTCCAAGATCCGCAGCCACATCAAGTCTCCAGCCATCCACGTTATATGGAGCGGAAACCCATTTTCTCGCAATATGCATTATATAATCATACAATTCCTGAGATTCTTCATAATTAAGCTTAGGAAGTGTATCATGTCCCCACCAGCCATTATAATGATAATTATATGGCCAGCTCTCTTCAAAGAACTTAAAGAAATATCTGTATGGGCTCTCCCCGGATACATACGCACCCTTCTCATAACCCTCCTGATTCTCGTAAATCTGTTCTCTGTCAAGCCATTTGTTGAAAGAGCCACAATGGTTAAATACACCATCAAGAATAACCTTCATACCACGCCTGTGAACTTCTTCCATAAACTCTGCAAAGAACTGGTTGCTCGCCTCGAGATTTTCCTTGTCTGTCACACGACAAATATATCTGCCTGCATACTTATTCTCACATACTCCTTCTTCAAGAACTTCGCCCTCATCCTTTACTATTTTGCCAATATGAGGATCTACATAATCGTAATCCTGAATGTCATACTTGTGATTAGATGGTGATACAAATATAGGATTGAGATAAATAACCTCAACACCAAGTCCTTCCAGATAATCCAGCTTATCCCAGATACCCTGAATATCTCCACCATAAAATTCCCTGACACCCATTGTAGCAGGATACTTATTCCAGTCTTCAACCTTAACTGTACCTTCACCTATATAGTGATATTCATTAGAAAGTACATCATTAGTCTTATCGCCGTTAAAAAATCTGTCAGTATAAATCTGATACATAACAGCGCCCTTCGCCCAGTCAGGCGTCTTAAATCCCGGCGTCACAACGAACTCGTACCATCCGGTAAGATTGTCTGTCGGACCACCCTTATCATAAAAACATACTTCATAACCTGTAACTATCTTAAAGTGATACCTTACCTGCTGTTCTCCCAAATCAATGTTATAATAATAATAGTCAAACATCTCATCATTGTGAGACATATGCATCATAATCTCGTCTTCGCCGATACAGATGTAAACTGCATCTGCATTTCCTCTTGCTGTTCTAAAATAAATAGTAACTTGTGAATTTTTCTCCGGTTCTCCCGGATTCCTGAACCCACAAGTCTCATCACTAAACAGCGCCTCTCTATTCAATACCGGACGCAGACAACTAATGTATAAAAGCTTACGTTCAACATTACCAATCATATCAGTATTAATATTAGATATCATAATTAACACCAAACCCTTTTCATAATTCTTCCTTCTTTTGTCTCCCCTAAGCAAAAGAGACATTTATATTTTACCCCAAAACAAACTTTTATACAAGTAAATACAAATACATTTCTGCATACAAAAAAAGACATGTTTCTCATGTCTTTTGGGCAGTAAAAAAGACGGCTTTCGTTGCCGTCCTTTTTGGAGAAGGTATTTCGTTTCTTATGGGGTGTAGCAAAAACTATATAATGTATTGGGGGGGTTACGCCTATTATAATAGCACACTGATATAAATAAGTGTGCACAAACTTCACAAAAAGTTAGATATTTTTTTGTGAAGTTTGCACAAACAAAGAAGGATGTGAACATCCATCTTGACATTCACATCCTAATTTCATCATATTACGCTTCAAATAATGCCTCGAATTCTTCCCCTGTTATCTTCTCTTTTTCCATAAGAAGTTCACAACACTTATCAAGTATCTCTCTGTTATCCAGAATTATCTTCTTAGCTTTTTCGTAGCACTCATCTACAATAGACTTAACTTCTCTGTCAATCGATGACGCAGTATCCTCTGCATATCCCCTTGAATGAGCTAAATCCCTTCCAATAAATACTTCATCTTCATTCTCACCATAATTAATAAGACCAAGCTTTTCAGACATTCCGTATTTTGTAACCATTGCTTTTGCAGTGGCGGTAGCCTGCTTGATATCCTGAGAGGCGCCAGTTGTAATATCATCAAGAACAATTTCTTCTGCGATACGTCCTCCAAGCGACACCATAATGTTCTGTAACATCTTTCCTCTTGTGTTAAACATTTCATCCTTTTCAGGAAGCGGCATTGTATATCCGGCAGCACCTGTACCTGTTGGGATAACCGAAACCGTATGAACAGGTCCCACATCAGGAAGAAGATGGAATAAAATGGCATGACCTGTTTCGTGGTACGCTGTAATTCTCTTCTCTTTTTCTGAAATAATTCTGCTCTTCTTCTCAGTACCGATACCAATCTTGATAAATGATTTATCAATATCATTCTGAACAATATATGGTCTGTTGTCTTTAGCCGCTGCAATAGCCGCTTCATTCATAAGGTTCTCAAGATCAGCACCTGTAAACCCTGCTGTTGTCTGTGCAACCCTTTCGAGATCCACATCATCACCAAGCGGCTTATTCTTGACATGAACATCAAGAATCTCTTTTCTTCCTCTGATATCAGGTCTTCCAACTACAACCTTTCTGTCAAAACGTCCCGGTCTTAAAATCGCAGGGTCAAGAATATCAACTCTGTTTGTAGCCGCCATTACAATGATTCCCTCATTCGCACCAAAACCATCCATCTCAACAAGCATCTGGTTAAGTGTCTGCTCTCTTTCATCATGGCCGCCGCCCATACCGGTACCTCTTCTTCTGGCTACGGCATCGATTTCATCTATAAACACAATACAAGGTGCATTTTTCTTAGCTTCTTCAAAAAGATCTCTTACTCTTGAAGCACCTACACCGACAAACATCTCTACAAAATCAGAACCTGAGATGCTGAAGAACGGAACTCCTGCCTCACCTGCAACAGCTTTTGCAAGTAAAGTCTTACCCGTTCCCGGAGGTCCTGTAAGAATTACACCCTTTGGAATTCTTGCTCCAACCTCTGTGTACTTCTTAGGATTCTTAAGGAAATCAACAATTTCCTCAAGTTCTTCTCTCTCTTCATGGAGTCCGGCAACATTAGCAAACGTAATCTGCTTGCCCATGTCCATATACATCTTAGCCCTGCTTTTTCCAAAATTCATCATCTTGGCTCCATTGCCACCTGACGACTGTCCATTAATCATTCCAAAAATAAGTAAAGCAATAAACACCATTACTATAAGTGGTAAAATGGTTGTAAGGAAGACACTGTCTCTCTTAACATCCTTCATAACGAATGGCTGTTCATTCTCCACAAGTGTCTTAGTGACAGTATCAATGCTTGCCACATATAAGACCTTTGTTTTTCCAGTGTCCTTAATCTCAAACTTCATCTTACCTGTCGGGACTTCTTTGTTAGGTGTAATCACCACTTCATCAATATTTCCACTCTTCAAGTCCTCCAAAAAATTCTGGTAAGTATAACTGCTGTCACTCTTACCACTGAAAAAAATATAGTAACCGACAAGACTTACTATAGCTATCAGTATAAGGTAAAAGCCCATACCTCTCATTTGTTTCTTCAATTATCCAGTCCTCCTATTTCTATATTAATCAGAGCTCTACCACACCTATATATGGTAAATTTCTATATTTCTGGTCATAGTCAAGACCATAGCCAACAACGAATTCATCCGGGATATCAAAGCAGGTATACTTTACATCCACATCCACAACTCTTCTGTCAGGCTTATCGAGAAGTGTACACACCTCCAATGAAGCAGGTCCTCTCTTTAAAAGCATCTCCTTTAACCTAAACAGAGTATTTCCCGAATCAACAATATCTTCCACAATGAGTACATCTTTACCTGCAATATCTTCATCCAGGTCTTTCTTAATCGTCAAAGTTCCACTGCTCACTGTCCCGGAGCCATAACTGCTAACTGCCATAAAATCCATGGAAACAGGAACCGTTATTCTCTTTGCGAGCTCACACATAAAGAATACTCCTCCTTTGAGGACACATATCAGATGCACATGTTTTCCTGCATAATCTTTATTGATTATATTCGCTACTTCCTCGATTCTCTTATCCACTTGCTCTTCCGACAATAAAACTCTTACCTTTTCACTCATAGTACTACCTCACTTCTATCTCCAGTATATTCTTTGTATCATCATTAATCTTGTAAAATTCGCTAATTCTGTAGCCTACTACCCAAATAATGTGACTGCCATCTGCAACCAACAATATGTCATCTCTATCTTCTCTCGGAATCTTTTCATTAATAAAATAATCCTTAAGCTTCTTTCGACTTCCCATATTATCTACTATCAGATAATCCCCCGGCAATCGGTGTCTTATAGCCACAGTATCTTGTATTTTATCACAATCAACCCATTTCGTATACATTTTTTGTGGGATTTTATGGTTTTTTTCTAAATTAGGGAATGTATTTAGTGATACATTAACTCCCTCAAACTCATATTCGCCCTCATCCGTCAACTTCATAATTCTACCAGACACATTCTCGTCTTTATCCAAACCTTCTATATATATTTTCACACCAACATAAGTTCTTCTCGCCACCATATTATATGGAAGATGCGTCATCTTTGATACCGGCTTATCAAACAGTTTTACAACCTGTCTACAGTGTTCACCCGTAATATCCTTTAATCTGCCGGCACATTTCTCAAAAACCATGCGAACAACCCTTTTTACCAGTACAATATGTTCTGTCTTTATTCCATCGCTTATCTCATACATACCATCTTCACTTCTCACATATTTATCATAAATATTTTTCGCCTGCAGCCCCAGATAATCTTCCGTTTCAGAAACTGACTCTGAAAGCGCAACTATATGCTTTGCTGCCATAGAGTTAACGTTTTCCTTCAGATACGGGATAACAACATTTCTAAGCTTATTTCTCGAATAATCATTATGCATATTGGTAGAGTCTATAATATATTCTATTTTATTTTTTGAAAGATATTCCTCTATTTCACTTCTGTCTGCACACAAGAGTGGTCGTATAATGTTATCTCTTACCGGTGTTATTCCTCCTATACCTTTTAATCCGCTGCCTCTGCACATATTAAAAATAATTGTTTCACAACTGTCATCCATATGATGTGCAACAGCTATTTTGTCAGCACCACATTCCAGGAAAGCCTTATATCTTAGCACTCTTCCCGCTTCCTCCTCGGTAAGACCATTTTCTCTGGCATATTCAGGAACATTACATCTGACAACCTTACACTGCACACCATATTTTTTCATAAGTTCAACCACAAAGTTCTCATCACGTGCTGCCTCTTCACCTCTTATTCCATGATTAATATGAACACCTGTGATTTTTAAATCATATTTGTCTGACAAAAGGCATAATATATGGAAAAGGCAAACAGAATCCGCTCCGCCTGAAACGCCGGCAACTATGGAATCGCCCTTACTTATCATATTGTTGGTCTCTATATATTCACATATTCTGTTTACCAGTAAATCCATTTACCACATCTCCTCTCACGTCATATAAATATTAATAGATTACTTTATCGGCGTAGCAAAATCAAGCTGATTTCTTCATTTCAAGCTTTGCAACCACCACAGTCATATCATCTGACGGAATGTACATAGATTCAGAAAGCACTTTGTCCATCAATTCATCTGCCAACTGCTGTGGGTCACTTGATTCTGAAGACATAATGAATTTGCTGATAAGTTCCTCCTTGTTCTCACCTTTTATTCCATCAAGCACGCCATCCGTCACCATTATTACCACATCTCCACTATACAATTTTCTGACACTTGTATCAATATCAGCCTCCTCGACAGCACCGATTGGCAGACTTGTGGATCTGATTACATCAACCCACTTACCTCTCTTCACAAATGTGCTCGCCGCACCCATTTTCATAAAATCACACATTCCTGAATAAGTATCAATGACTCCCATATCAACCGATGTTGTCCTGTCATTACTCCAATTGATTGATTTCATAGAATTAACCATATTAATCGCACCCTTTTCACTACAACCATTTCCAATCAATTTTTCAAGAAAACCTACAACCTTCTCACTTTCCCTAAGCGCATTAACGCCACTTCCCATACCGTCTGCCACAGTGAGCATCACTCTTCCGTCTCCAATCGGTTTAAACGAATGGGTATCACCAGACACCCTGCTTCCACCTTTTACCGATTCAGATACGCCATATTCAACGCAGTACGTTTCCGGTGCTCTGTAGACAAATGTTCTGTATTCATTTCCAACCACCAAAGAGTCTGTTTTATCAGCAACCACTTTCTCACCTGTAACACATTCTATATCTCTGCAAATCTCACTTGTTGTGACAACCTTCTTATTGATGCATTTCATAGTTAACTGATATGCACTGACACTTCCCTCACCCACGATTTTTGACATCTCCAGTAAAATTATTCCTTTTTTTCTAAGTCTTTTTCTGAGAATATCGCTATGTGAAACCACATCCTCATCCTCAAAAGAATCGTTAATGTTTTTTGAGTAACCATCAACCATTCCAGACACCTCAAAAAGACATGACTTTATATTGTTTCTAATATCATTACAACGCTCCTGCCACACACTTGTTGCCTTATCGTTTGTAGCTCCAAGAAACTCTCCCGGTACCTCTTCACTGCATGCACACAGAGCATCTATACTGTCTGACAATTTCGTAAGTCTTCCATTTACAAGATTTTGGCAGAAAACTTTATCGTAGGATTCCTCCTCAGCCTCATATTCGTATGGTAAAAGCAGAAAAATCACCGTACCCGTAAGCATCCCCAGCAGATAATTCTTATCAAACAGACTTCCTGCACACAAAATACTTCCCGCAATCACTGTCGCCATAGTTGCAATGGCTGTCATAATTTTGCCAAGTTCCCTGAAAGCCCCTGCCACAATCGCAGCGATACACATAACACCTACCACCTGTGCAGAGCCACATATCACTCCCAGTGTAACTCCCATCGCAGCGCCTACTATACTTCCATATCCCGCCCCATATTTATATGAAAAAAATAAAACCCCAAGAAATATTAATGACTGAGATATTGAATAAGGCAGCTCCACATAGTTTGCCAGATAATATGCGCAAATACCGGCTATCGAAGCAATCCCTATCATCTCTTCATTCTCGATAGAGAATCTATCCTCTCGCATCATCCCATCGATTCCCTTTCTAAATATAACAGACAGTGCTCCGGCAAGTACCGAGACACCTGCTACCATCCCCAGATCATACGAATACACCTTATACGATGTCAGCACATCAGTCGCCTCAAATACAAACATAACCCCTGCAGTCAATACACCAAAACTATAATCTGTGATTTCTCCATGTCTGCATTCCACAAAACTTACAAACAGCGCAAACAATATCATAGCCATTATGTACTTATAAATATTTACATATGACATATTATATGCCATCGCCAATGCCGATACTATAAATGACAGCGCTCTCATATTGCCGGATGAATATGTATATACCGCGGAGAAATACCCCATTCCAATCGGTGCGTGACCAAACAGATTGCACCCATACATCATAAAACCAAATAGTTGCAAAAAAATGCTTTTTAAGTTACTTTGTGTTATTTTCATAAAAAAATCCTCCATCAAATTTATTAACCAAAGCTTTGTAGACGAAAGTCTATAATAGCCCGGCCAATAAATTTGTCAAAGGATTGTAGCTGTCACTTAAAATATTTTGACATTTTTTCTTTCAAATGTTAATTCTAATCGATTCTAGGACGTTAATTCTATCTAGTATCTTCTTCTTCGTGTGGCTTAAAAATAATCTCATCCGGGTATACGTATCCCAACTTTTTTGCCACTTCTTCTATGTATTTCTTAGTCTGAACATAAATCTTCTTCTCTTCAAGTTCTTCTGTTCTTTTGCTCTCTTTTTCTAACTGCTCACTAAGCTCTTTCTCCTGTTTTCTAAGGCTTGCATCTTTAGCTTTAAGATTGTTAGTCTGAACAAGCAGCACTCCAAGTATGGAAGCCACAATAAGACCGATTCCAAACACTCCAAACTTGCTCGATTTAGCTTCTCTTCGAGCTTTATTTCTATTCATAGTGATTCTCCACTTCTTTTCTCTTTCTAATTCTGTCAGATATAGCTCTGATAATTTTTGTTGTCCTTATTTTAAAACGTTTATCAATAATTTTCAATAGCCTTAACAACATTCCTCCAATTACCAGTTCAAAACTAATCGCTCCCAGAGCTATGAAAAAAAACTGAAAAAAACGAATTAATCCATAACAGAGGTTGTATAACTTGAAATATGTATAAAATGCGGAAAAAATAAAAAAAATTATATCCTCTATATACATAACCAGTTGTTTGTGCTTAAATACAATTCTTATGTACCTTATGACATCATATATTAAATCAAGCTCTGCTCCCAGAATAATGCACGCACACATTAAGAAAACTTCATTTTCTACAAACCCGCTCATGAGAAAAATCTGGCAAAGAAAGACTGCCTATCTCTCTTTTTGTATTTTTTATCTGAGTAAGTCAGGCTGTTTATGGTCCCGTTTACAAGAGCATCTCCCGTCTCGACGTTGATATTCTTTACCTTAAGCTCTTTGCCACATACTTCAAGTGTTCCACTAGTGGTAAGCAATACAATTTCCTCTTCATCAAAAGATGCCACATCAAGTATTCCTGTCAACACTATGTTTTTTCGGTTTGTCATAGAACACTTGTGGGCACCGGTTTGTCGATGTTCTTCCATAAAAACGTCCAAATATTTTTTTATATTATATGTTTGATTAAAACTCTTTATACATATCCTTAGCTTCATCTTTCTTCACTGTTTCAGCCACATTAAGTACTTCAACCTTAAGTGACTTGTTACCAAACTGAATCTCAATTATGTCTCCCGCCTTAACATTAAGAGAAGCTTTTGCAACCTTGTCATTCACAAGAATTCTTCCTGCGTCACAGGCTTCGTTTGCTATTGTTCTTCTCTTGATAAGTCTCGATACCTTTAAATATTTATCTAATCTCATACGCGTCCCTTCTCCTTGTCTCACTGACAAAAATACCCTGCTTAATAACTTAAGCAGGGTACGATTGCTAATCTCATTAAACTGTTAATTAGTTGATAGCATCCTTTAAAGCCTTACCAGCTTTGAACTTTGGTGCATTTGAAGCAGCGATCTTCATTGTCTCACCTGTCTGTGGATTTCTTCCTTCTCTTGCTGCTCTCTTAGCAACTTCGAATGTACCGAATCCTACTAACTGGATCTTGTTTCCTGCCTTTAATTCTTCAGCAACTACTTCTGTGAATGCTGCTAAAGCCTTTTCAGCGTCCTTCTTTGTTAATTCTGTCTTTTCAGCGATTGCTGCTACTAATTCTGTCTTGTTCATGGATTAACTCCTCCTCTGTTTTCTTATATTAATTAGCGCTTCTTATTTGTGTTCACGCTCTGTGATTACCTGCTTCTTCCTGCCGTAACCCTCACGTTTATTTATATACGTTTTTCCCCTATTTGTCAAGATTTTTTAGCGTGTTTTAAGGCTTCTTATCAATTTTCCATCTGTCTGCCCAGAAATCCTGCCATAGTCAGGGCTATTTTGTATTCCACATCCCCCAAAATACGGCTTTCTTCTTTCGATATCAGAGCAACTGCACCTATTACATCCCCCTCACTTATTATAGGAACAATAGCCTCACTTCTAAGTTCCCCGTCCCCATCTGCTAATTTTATCGGCTTATCCTCACCTTTTATAGTTTTTCTACCTGAGATTAACTCTGACAACTCCTGGGATATATGCTTGTTGACCTTGTCCCTTTTGCCACCCGCACCCGCAATTATCTGGTCACAATCCGTTATCATAACACCACACGCCGATGCATTTGCCATACTTTCAGCACACCATACCGCATAGTGGCTCAGTTCTCCAAGTGGTGAGTACTTCTTTAGCACAATCTCCCCCTCTCTGTCCGTAAAAATCTCTAACGGATCAGACTCCCTTATTCTGAGAGTCCGTCTTATCTCCTTCGGGATTACGATTCTTCCAAGATCATCTATTCTTCGAACAATTCCTGTCGCTCTCATATCTGGTTTATCCCTCCATTAGTAACTTTAGCTTTATTTTTACCATTGATAAGAAAAATATGCAAAAAAAGCTATGTATTACTAACATAGCTTTTTATTAATTATTTATTTAAAATTTGATTTTCTTTATTACCTCTTCGTTCTTTTCTATCTTGGCTGATTTTTTAAGATTTTCAACAGT
>JBGVIE010000027.1:0-26453 GCA_045122895.1 Lachnospiraceae bacterium | reverse complement strand
TTTCCCGCTATCTTGGTATCTTCAAAAAGTTTTGTTGAATCGCAGCCACGGCTGTAGTATGCATCAATCATTCCCGCTGCATGAGATTTGCCGAAACGTCTGGCATGACTTAATGCTATACATTTTTCTTCTGTCGATATTCTTTTATTAAGATATTCAATCAATCCTGTTTTATCAACAAATATCTGACTGTTTCTTGCTTGTGTAAAACTTTCATTTCTTGGATTAAAATATACACCCATACCTCTACCTCCGTTTTATACAAAATCCGCTATACAAATGAATTGTCATATCAAAATAAACTATCATTAGTATAGCGGATTCATAATTAATTTGCAACTGTTCAGAGCCATGCAGATTTTACAGTTAAACGTGATGAATGCCTGCATTCTTGAACGTTTAGCTGTAAAAATCAATCACCAATCAACAAATCCCTCATCTCCTCAATTATAGATTGCATTTTTTCACTTGGTACAAAAATATATGCTTCAGAGTCATAATTGATATATAATGTTTTTGTATCAATTGTAGGTAACTCTGTACAATTAATCAACTCTTTACTATATTCATCTATCAACTTAACCATTTTATTTCTTGTTTCTTCTTCTTCTTTGCCTGAGTAATAATGCACTCCTCCATGTTCCCCAAGTGGTGATAACTCAAAGGTATCATAAGAAACTATTATGTTACTGTTCTTCTTTATGTAATCCTGTGACTGTTCATACATATATTCGAGATATTTATTATATGTGGCAGGAGTATCATTGTTAATTCGTATTTCCCTGTAACAGAGTTCTCCCTTATACTCATATGTAATTCCAAAAGACTTTAAATCATATCTTTCCTCTGATTCATCATACAGAATTCTATATTGTTTTTCCAAATCAAAAGTCGACAACTCGTTTCTGTAACAATCGTATATTTCCTTATATTTGTCTTCGTCTTCGCAAACATCATACCCATAATAAAGCACATCTTTCTTATCAGGAAGAGATACTGCTTTTTCCATAAAATCTTTCTGAGAAGATATATATTGGTAACATTTGTCAAAAAACGAAGTTGATATACGTATCTTTCTGTAGTATGTACCTTTTTTTGTGTGAATGGCAACTCTATATAATTCATAATCAGCATAATCAGATCTTTTCATTTTTTCCATAGAAGCATCATACTCTGAAATCATCCAGTCAATAAGCTGCTCATCATTTATCTTATATTCACATAACAACATATTTCTGAATGTATCATCATTCCACTCATCAATCGTGAAATACTTCACACTGTTCTTATCAATTTCAATATTACCGGTATACTGTTTAACACCTGCAACCACACCAATAACACCAATATTTAGTGCCACTACAACTAACAGACCCGGTGCAATTTTTATAACCCTATCCACTTTTTTAGTAGAGATAATCTCATATACAAAGTATGAAAAAACAGCTAATCCATAGAATAGTATTATAAAACGGCTGTATGATTCTGACCCAGGTATATATTTCATGGCAATTATTCCATTTATAGATGGCAGACAAATCATCATACTTATCGTACAGCGTATAACTGCCTGAAGACTTCTTGTAGGAGCTGCCAACCCTGCTGCCTCACTTTTTCTTCTACCGCACATATATATTGCAATACAAAAATAAATAAGTGCCAATACAAATGTGTATATCATTCCCGGAACATATTCATATACAGATAATAATCCATCTGTAGTAATGGTGCTGGCTACTGATGATGTTACAAGATTATATCTGTTATTAAATAAAGAAAACATATGTGTAGTATCAAGATAAGGACATACACTTTCAATTATCATAATAATCACACTAATAAAGATTCTTGGAAAGAAAATAATTATTCCCGATACTACAACATTGGTAAATAAAGTTCCTGTAATCATCTGTGCTATATTGATTGAAACCATAACAAGAAGGCAACAGACAAAAAATCCAATAGCCGATACAAAAGCGTCGCCAAAAGAAAACATCTTAAAGGAATATCCTGTAAGGAACTTACATATGTATCCTACTACAGACGAAATAAATATTATGCCGGCAATACTGGTTACAATTGACGCACAATAAGAAATATATATACATACTCTCGAATGTGGCAGAGCGTCATAAAAATCGCTGCTATTTCTCTTGGTCATAAACATAAATAAATACAGTGTCATTACAGGAACTATTACAGTATAAGATAAAAACACCATATAATTTATGCTTATCAGACTGTTTCTCGAGGTCATATACTCATCCTTAATCAATGCATTTACAAATACTGAAAGTACAAGGAAAATAAAGCTTATCAGCTTAAGCTCATTAAGCCCCTCTTTATACATTTTAAAACTAAATATCTTTTTCATTGCTACTGCCCTCCATTATGCTTTCAAAGTTATACCCCAGTGCCTCCATCTCGTATGTAAATATTTCTTCCAAAGTGAGCGGGAGAATATCTAACACCACCGGCTTCATAGAATTCAAATACTCTACTGTTTCCTGTCTGTCACCTTTAACAATCAGTTTAGCAATAGAGCCTAATTTGCTAAAATGAAGAATATTCAAATCTTTAAATCTGTCTGCAGAGTACTCTTCCCTAAATGCAATCTGTATCTTAAACAAACTGGTTTTTAAATTCTCAGTGTCACTCTCTAATACAAGTCCACCCTTGTGAAGAAGTGCCAATTGATCACACAAATCTTCCAGTTCTCTAAGAGAATGGGATGTAATAATGGCAGTTGAATTATTCTCAATAACCTCATTACATATGATTGACTTAACAAGATTACGCATAACCGGATCAAGTCCATCAAATGTCTCATCAAAAAATAAATACTTTGGATGAGTGCTAAGAGCAAGAATAGTAGCTGCCTGGCGCTTCATCCCTTTTGAAAAAGTATTGATTGATTTCTTCGCATCAAGCTTAAATAATTCTGTAAGCTTATTGAAATACTCCATGTCAAATCCTTCATATGCAGAAGCATACATTTTTGCCATACGATTCATATTCGCTGATTGTAAAAAATATAAATCATCAGGAACAAAAGCAATCTGGTTCTTAATATCCGGATTGTTAAACACTTCGACTCCATCAATTGTAATCGAACCGGAATCCGGTCTGTATACACCGGTTAATAATCTTAGGAAGGTTGACTTTCCTGCTCCATTAGAACCTACCATCCCATAAATACACCCTTCCGGTATAGTACAGCTAACATCATTGAGTGCTGTAAAATCAGCAAATTTCTTGGTTAAACCTTCTATGGTAATCATTGTTCTGCCTCCTCCTTATTATCAAAAACTCTATTTATGCAATCTTCCATTTCCTGTCTTTTAACACCTGCAAGAGCCAGTTCCCTCATCAACAGCTCTAAATCTGTAATCTTTTTTCTCTTCATTGAACTTAATATCTCCTTAGCATTATCTGATACAAAACATCCACGTCCCGGTACTGAATATATGATTCCACGTCTGTCTAGTTCCGAATAAGATTTCTGTATAGTGTTAGGATTAATAGAAAGCTCAATCGACAGACTTCTCACAGATGGAACCTTGGATCCGGCAGGAAGCACATCTGTAATTACAAGCTGTTCTAACTGATCAACAATCTGTTCATATACAGGTTTTCTGGACATATTGTCAATTTGAAACATATAATAATCTCCCTTCTATAATAATCTAAATCTACGCCTGTACACTAAGTGTACTATCTATCGTAGCACACTTAGTGTACAACCAAATTATGTCTATGTCAAGCAAAAAATAAGAGCATATCAAATCTATGATATACTCTTATCGATTATCTTCTCTTTCCCTTTATTCTCTTTCTTTGTTCACTGGCAATATAATTATTAATCTTGGGTGAATTCTGAATAATACATCCATGAAGTGTTCTGTCTCCCTCATCTACCTCTCTGACTATTTTTCCAACTATTTCTATTTCTTCATAGTCAGCTACAAACTTAATCTTTACATCAGAGCCAATTCTCTTCTTCTTCTCTCTCTTCGTATAAAATGACAATCCGCTGGAACTAATGTCGTGAATGATAACCTTCTCATTATAAACAGAACCCTGAACGTCAAGTGGCAGCCTGAAGCTGCTCCTCCTGTTATATGTAATGCTATCCTTGGTGCTCTTAATAACAACACAGGCCTTACCGCCGACAACTGTCATACCAAACGCTACGCCTGTAAACACCTGAGGCTTCTCATTCTCAATATTAATAATTACATTAATTCGTATCTCCTTGTCGTCAAGTACCAGCACACAATCATCAATAATAATCGGCTCTAATATAATAACATTATCAATACTATCATTAAGTACCTTTCCAAAAACTACACTTTTTTGCTCCGCTTTTACTATTTCAAGTTCTACCTCTTCCCCAATAGTCAAATCGTTTAAGCGCATAGTCACCATCCAATCCATTATTTCTCTGTAAACATTATACCATTTTTATATCTATTTTTAAAGCCTTATTATTAATTATACATAAAAAAGCTACCAAAATATTGCGTCCCACGTCAATATCATAGTAGCTTCTCTTCTTGTATATATAAAATACATCCCCGATTTAAATATTAAAAATATTAAATAATATTAAAATCATTATCCCTTACATAGATTATATTATCACATAGCCAATTTAACTCACACCCCCAATAAGGGGGATTTTTGGGGGTATATTATATTATTTTTACACTTTTTTAACTTTTTCAGTTTCCTATTTTGCAAATATTTCATATTTATGTTGCTTTGGTCAAAAAGTATTACGATTTCCTCGTTCCTTTCGCACCATGTTTTGTAGTCTTTAGCTTCCTAAGTTCAATTTCCTTGCCCTTAAACTCTACAACCATATTGTCTCCTGCATCCATAAGATATACTTTTTCAACTATATCATCATCTGCAAGCTTAATTCCCTTTATGCCTATTGCACCTTTTTTCTTTTCCGGAATCTCTCTAAGCGGAAACCTTAAAAACATCCCTTTCTTCGTCTGAAGCACCACTATCTGGTTGCTTACTATGTTCTCATCAGAATTATCATTAGCCTTATTATCTGTCACCTGATCATTAACCAGCAAATCATCAAATGTCATATCAAATGAATCTCCCATCATATCCATATCAGAGAATCCACCCATACTGTCATCATCAAAACCACCTGTTAACATTACTGGGCCGTTGTCCGGGGTAACATCTGCAAACTCCGGTTTTTCCATTGCCTCTGTTATCTCAACACTTACAACCAAATCGTCATCACCAAGCTTTGTAGCTGCCACTGTTCTCTTTGTAACACTGAATTCACTGCCATCCACAAGCTTCATCATTCCATTTTGTGTAGTAAACAACAGTTTTCTTCCTGCCATCATCTCGGCGCTGCAAATGAATACAATACTTTCACCTTTACTGTCATAATTGCCAAGATTATCAATTGGAGTTCCCTTGTCCTTTAACTTAACAAACGGAACATCCATTATCTTAACCTGATGAAGATTTCCATTATCGGTAAATATGCATACCTTGTCAGTATTCATACATCTAAAGGCATACTTATTCTCTGTATCAGCTGTCTCCTTGTTCTTCTCATATAAAGCTACATCAATTGTCTTTGCATAACCGAATCTATCCATAAGGAATACTACTTCCTGTTCTTTTATTTTCTCTTCCTCATAAACAGCTTCTTTTCCATCTTCGATAACTGTTCTTCTCTCGACTCCGTATTCCTTCTTGATTTTTTCAAGATCCTTTTTGATAGTCTTAAGCATAGCCTTTCTGTTTGAAAGAATTTCTTCATATTCAGCTATTCTCTCTACAAGTTCTGCATACTCTTTTTCAAGGGCCATAATTTCAAGACCAATCAGTTTATAAAGCCTAAGCTCCAATATTGCCTGTGCCTGCTTCTCTGTAAAATTGAGATTGTTGGCATATAATTTTGATTCCCTGTTCTTAAATGTAATATTATCTGTATTACCATTTACAAGGCAGTCTTTTGCATCTTTAATACTCTTACTTCCCCGTAAAATCTCGATAATAAGATCAATTATATTACAAGCTCTGATAAGACCTTCTTTTATTTCTTTTTGTTCTAAGTCCCTCTTTAATAAAGTGTTATATTTTCTGGTAGCAAGCTCTATCTGAAAATCAATATGATGCTTAATTATACTCTTAAGCCCAAGTGTTTCCGGACGTCCATCTACAATTGTGAGCATATTTACACCAAATGTATCTTCAAGCTTTGTCTTCTTGTAAAGCATATTTGTAAGCTTTTCTACATCTGCATTTTTCTTAAGTTCAAGGACAATTCTGATACCCTCTTTTGACGATTCGTTAGAAATGTCCGTGATGTCTGTTGTTTTCTTATTCTCGATAAGGCTGCACACATCAGCTATAAATTTTCCGATATTGGCACCAATCATAGTATAAGGTATCTCAGTGATTACAAGCTTGTCCTTGTCTGATTTTTTCTTAGCAGGCTCGAATTCCACCTTCCCCCTCAGTTTTATTTTTCCGGTTCCCGTCTCATATATGTCTGGCAGCTCACTTTTGTTTACCACAAGACCTCCCGTTGGAAAATCAGGACCCTTTACGTATTTCATCAACTCACTTGTAGTTATGTCATTGTTTGACATATATGCAATACTTGCATCTATTACTTCTGACAGGTTATGTGTCGGTATACTTGTAGTCATACCTACTGCGATACCTTCTGCACCGTTTATCAGTACATTTGGCACTCTGACCGGAAGTACCTCCGGCTCTTTTTCTGTCTCATCAAAATTTGGTACAAAATCCACAACGTCTTTATCAAGATCAGCCAAATACACATCCTGAGTAAATTTCTTAAGCTTTGCTTCAGTGTATCGCATAGCAGCAGCGCCATCCCCTTCGATTGAACCGAAGTTACCATGACCGTCTACTAATGCCATTCCCTTTTTAAAATCCTGCTCAAGTACTACTAAAGCCTCATATATTGAACTATCACCATGTGGGTGGAATTTACCCATTGTATCACCGACGATACGTGCTGATTTTCTATGTGGTTTGTCATAATTTAATTTAAGCTCATTCATTGCATAGAGTACGCGACGCTGCACCGGCTTAAGTCCGTCTCTTATATCAGGAAGAGCTCTCTGACAGATTACACTCATAGCGTAATCTATATATGACTTTTGCATTATCTCTGAATATTCCGTTTTAATAATCTGCTCTGCCATTTTCTACCTCCGTACTTACTATACATCAATTTCCGCATCATGCGCATGATCATGAATAAACTGTCTTCTTGGTGGTACATCAGTACCCATAAGCATACTTGTAACCTCAGAAGCCATTCTTGCATCTTCGATTTCAACCTGCTTTAAAAGTCTTGTCTCAGGGTTAAGTGTTGTCTCCCAGAGCTGCTCAGCATCCATTTCGCCAAGACCTTTATATCTTTGAAGAGTAAATCCCGTGTGTGTCTTTCTATATTTCTCAAGCGCCTTATCATCATATAAATATTCGCCCTCACCCCTTTTGGGAACAGCCTTGTACAAAGGTGGCATAGCAAGATATACGTGTCCCTGATGAATTAATTCAGGCATAAATCTATAGAAAAACGTAAGCAACAAGGTATCAATATGAGCACCATCCACATCGGCATCCGTCATTATGATAATCTTATCATATCTAAGTTTTGATATATCAAAATCATTGCCATAGCCTTCTAAAAAGCCACATCCAAACGCGTTTATCATAGTCTTAATCTCTGCATTTGCAAGCACCTTGTCAATTGTAGCTTTTTCTACATTCAAAATCTTACCTCTGATTGGCATAATAGCCTGTGTTTTTCTGTTTCTTGCCATCTTGGCTGAGCCTCCGGCTGAATCACCTTCGACAATAAACACTTCACACTCTTTGGCATTTCTACTCTCACAGTTTGCAAGCTTACCATTACTGTCAATAGAAAACTTCTGCTTAACCAAAAGATTAGTCTTAGCTTTTTCTTCTGCTTTTCTAATCTTGGCTGATTTCTCTGCGCAGGCAATAACTGCTTTAAGTTCATCTAAGTTCTTGTCAAAATATAACACAAGCTCATCACCTGCTGCCTCTGCTGTTACCTTACCGGCATCAGGGTTATCAAGCTTTGTCTTTGTCTGACCTTCAAATCTTGGTTCAGGATGCTTCACCGCTATCACAGCAGTCATTCCATTTCTTACATCCGTACCTGTAAAATTATTGTCCTTTTCCTTCAGTATTCCAAGTTCCCTTGCATACTGATTAATAACTGTTGTAAACTTCGTTTTAAAACCTGTGATGTGTGTTCCGCCCTCCTGCGTATAGATGTTATTACAAAATCCAAAAATATTTTCCTGAAACTCATCTATAAACTGAAACGCAGCCTCCACCTCAATACCATCTACATCTCTTTTAAAATAAATAACAGGATGGACTGTCTCCTTTCCTTTGTTTAAATCCTTAACATATGCCACAATGCCCTCTTCTTCGTGGAATGTAATTTTCTCTTCCTCAGAATATCTGTTATTTTCGAAGTGAATCTTTAGGTTCGGATTTAAGTAAGCAGTCTCATGAAGACGGCTTTTAATAGCTTCTGCTTTAAAATAAGTCTTTTCAAATATTTCCTTATCAGGTAAAAATGTAACACTTGTACCGGTATCGTTCTTTCTGCAGGTTCCTATTTCTTTTAACGGATACATTACTTTTCCACGCTCGTATCTTTGCTTATATACCTTTCCGTCAAGCTTAATAGTAACCTCAAGCCATTCTGAAAGTGCATTGACTACTGAAGCACCTACACCGTGAAGACCACCTGATATCTTGTATCCTCCATCACCGAATTTACCTCCTGCATGAAGCACCGTAAATACCACCTCAACTGCCGGAATACCGGCTTTTTCATTGATTCCAACAGGAATACCTCTACCATTATCCGTAATTGTGGCAGTTCCATCTTTGCCAAGAGATACAGTTATCTCACTACAATGACCTGCAAGATGCTCGTCAACCGAGTTATCAACTATTTCATAAATCAAATGATTCAGACCTTTAGTCGAAACACTTCCAATATACATACCAGGGCGCTTTCTAACCGCCTCAAGTCCCTCAAGAATAGATATGCTGTTCGCATCATATGTTTTAGTTACTTCTGTTGCCATCTATTTTCCTCTTTCTTCTACCTTCTATAAAAATGTCTTTTTAAAATGCTTCCTTAACAATTCCTTATGTCCTTCAAGATGAGAATAATCATTAACTCTCTCTATGTAGAATCTGTCCCATTTCTTATCGTAATGAATTTCTGTTATGCTGCAGTTCTCCATTGTCTTTACAAACTGTAATCTCCTTGCAAAATCCATCCCAAGTATTCCCGTCAGAAAGCATCTTATCGCACCACCATGGGACACAATTGCTATGTTTTCTTTTTTGTCCTTCTCACATTCCTCTATTATCTGTCTGACAGCCTTAATCATTCTGTCATAACATTCCCTACCATTTTCTCCATTAGGATAAGACAAATCCTCTAAGAACTTGTCCCTTTCTATATAAAAATCCTTATATTTCTCTTTCATCTCTTCATCAGTAAGGCCTTCCATATCACCAAATTCTGTTTCTCTTAGTCCCCTTAAGACCTTGCCTTTGATATCAATATGTTTGCTAATCTCTTCCCCTGTTTCAATAGCTCTTGCCATATCGCTTGTGTAAAGGGCATCGATACCTAAACCTTTTAGTCTTTTTCCTGCCAAATCAGCCTGCTTATGACCTTCTTTGGAAAGACCCACATCCACATTACACAGCATACTGTCCTGTCTGCCATGTCTGATAAAATAAAGCTTCATTCTCCCACTCCTCTTTTATTTATGTCTGTATTGTATCATTCCCGGTCCCAGATTATCCGTCGGTCTTGCAACAAACCCAAATCTTTTGTAGAACTCTTCTCTTCCCTTTGCGCACATAAGACAAAGCATCATCTCATTGTCTTCTTCATTTATTGAATCAACATATTCAATAAGTCTGTTAATGATCAATTTACCAACACCCATTTTCTGGCATTCCGGTCTTACGATCAAATCCTGAATATAGCAAATAACAGCTCCATCGCCTACTATTCTTCCCATTCCTATCAGTTTATTGTCTTCGTATGCTGCCACAGTTAACAGACTGTTTTCTAATGCTTTTTTTGCCTGAGATTCATTCAATACTTTCCAGTTTACTGACGCTCTAAGCATAAGATATTCTTTTAAGCTTAAGCTGTTTTCTCTTAATTCAATCATCGTTTTACCTTTCATTAATAAAGTATAATCCATCATCATTTTCCATATACTATTGAAACAAAATACTATTATCATAAAGGAGATTATGCATATGTTTATATCAAACACATATATCGTATTTTTTTACAGATTAATATATATATTCATATGTGTTAACGGATTAAAAAGACATTTTTTTCCTTTTTCAATTAAAAAGAGTATGCGTATGTTTTCTTACTTTACAATCCAGACAAATATACTCTGCCTTTTGTTGTTTATCATTCTTCTCATGGATACAATAAAAGAATTCTATCTCCCCGAATCAAAAACTACTATTAGGAAAAAGCATCAAAAGCTGCGTGGAATGATTATAATGTCAATCACGGTAGTTTTTTTTGCATATAATTTTGTGCTCAAATACTCTGGATTTTCTATGGCACATGACATATCTTATCACATCACAGTCAATGATATATATGTACACTACTTAATTCCTATTATGACAATTACTGACTGGATTCTCTTTGAAGAAAAGAATTCCTTTACCTTCACTGACCCTTTTATATGGCTTTTACTGCCGGCATCATATTATCTTATAATAAACATTAAGACCATATTCCAGTCATGCAGTTATCCATATTATTTCATAGATATAGATAAGCTTGGCCTTAGTACGGTCCTTAATAATGCTTTGTTATGTGTGTGTGTTTGTCTTGTGCTAGGCTATCTTATTGTGATAATTGACAAGGCTCTGTCCCTTATCTGATTCTTTCAGTAAGCCCTACCTTCTTCTGAACTTTTCTTAATGTCTTATTTGCAAAATATGCTGCCTTTTCATCATTCTCTTTGATGATACTGTCAATAAATGCCTTGTCTTTTGATAATTCTGCAAATCTTTTATGAACTGGCTTAAGCATATCCGCAACTGACTCACCGACTGCAAGCTTAAAATCACCATATCCTTTTCCGTCGAATTCTTTTTCAATCTCTTCAACTGATTTGCCGGTTACTGCTCTATAAATATCTATAAGGTTCTTGATACCAGGCTGTTCATCTCTATATCTGACCATAGCCTCCGAATCAGTAACTGCTCGTTTGAACTTCCTGATAATGATATCTGTATCATCCATAAGCAAAATACTTGCGTTTGGATTCTCGTCAGATTTTGACATCTTCTTCATTGGATCCTGAAGACTCATTATCTTAGCTCCTGCCTTACCAATGTAAGCTTCCGGAATGGTAAATACATCTCCATATATTCCGTTAAATCTTCCGGCGATATCTCTTGCAATCTCAAGATGTTGCATCTGGTCAACACCTACAGGCACTACGTCAGCCTGATACAACAAAATATCAGCAGCCATAAGTACAGGGTATGTAAAGAGACCGGCATTTATATTATCTCCATGCTTTGCTGACTTATCCTTAAACTGTGTCATTCTGTTAAGCTCACCCATATATGTGAAGCAATCAAGAATCCATCCAAGCTCTGCGTGAGCAGATACATGTGACTGGAAGTAAATACAGTTCTTCTTAGGATCTAATCCTGCTGAAATATATAATATAAGTAAGTCTCTCGCTCTTTTTCTAAACTCTGCCGGATTCTGTCTCACTGTAAGCGAGTGAAGATCCATAACTCCATAAAAAGTTGTATATTCATCAGCGATTTCAACCCAATTCTTTAACGCCCCAAGATAATTACCAAGTGTTAATGTCCCTGTAGCCTGCATACCGCTGTATAATATTTTCTTTCCGTCTAACATAATTTCCTCCGTTTCTGAGCGATTTATCTTCGCCGTTTCGAAAATAAGCACTTTAGTTAGTTTAACATATCCATAATAAAAGTCAAGTTTTGGCTATATTATGCCAGCAAATTCCTGACATCCTCCGGTTCAAATACAACCTTTGATATATGATTTACCTCTATCTGGTAAAGAGCGTTTGCTGCCATATGTTCCGCCGCCTGTTCAAGGTCTCTGATACCTGTTGTATCTTTGTACTGCTCCACAACTGCATCAAGTGCTGCATCAGTTACCACAAGCTCATCTTCCTTAAGTCCCATTCTCTTAAGCACCTTTGGCATAGCAAACTTTGAAAAAATAATTTTTTTCTCTTCTCTTGTATAGTCCGGAATATCAATTACCGCAAATCTTGACATAAGAGGCGCACTGATATTTTCTTTGTCATTTGCTGTTGCAATAGGATAAACACCAACTGTCGGTATCATGCATTCGATGTAATTATCAGTAAATCCCAAGTTATCTAACAATGTCAAAAGTACATCCGCCGGATTACCGTTTCCCTTTCCTGATGTAGCCTTGTCAAGCTCATTAATGATGAATACAAGATTAGATTCCTGTGCCATTGAGAATGCTTCCATAATAATACCGGGCTTTGCATTGGAGTAGATTCTCGAGCTGCCTGTCAACTGCTCTGCATCACTTATCGAACTCATATCAAGTGTAGTCCAAGGAAGCTTAAGTATTCTTGCCACTGCGTATGCTACCTGTGACTTACCTGTACCTGCAGGACCTGCAAGCAAAAGTCCATATGCCGGAAGTGTGTGGGTTCTGTTTATCTGAATGATTGTCTCGATAATTCTCTGTTTTACTTTCTCCATTCCATAAAGTTCTTCGTCAAGAATCTTTCTGGCTTCAACAGGGTCAATCGATTCAAAATAATTATTCTTCCATTGAATGTTCATCATAATTGAGAGTGCTCTTTGGGCATGTCTTCTCTCTTCCGGAGTCACTTCATTAGATCTGGCAACTGCAAGATTTCTTCTTGCCCAGAGCCTGATATTATCCGGAAGGGTCTTTCCTGCACATGTGATGAAGTCTGTGATGCTCTGAAGACTGGTAAGTTTCATCTCGTCTCCCTCTTCATCCTCATCAAAATCATCTTCTAAGACAACCTCCTGTGGAGCATTACTTGCAAGAAGACGTTCAATCATAAACTGCAAAAAACCATCCTCTGCCGAAAGCTTTGTCTCTCCTCCAAAGCCTGTCTCTCTTATCTTGTAAACAGCGTAACCATCCTCTCTGTTCTCACCTGATAATCTTACATTTATGTGATTCTCTCCCAGCCACTTAAGTAAGCTTTCAAATCTTGCATCAATTTTCAAAATATCTGCGCTTGTAATACCATCGTCTTCATTGAATTCAAATGTTGTCCTCTTAATCGGATTAGTAAATTTACCAAGCGAATGATGCTTCCACTTTCTGACCGAATTATCAAGAAGCAATATCGGTTCACTGGCTGATGGAACTTTATTCTCTGTATAAAATAACGAATATGTACATTCTGACATATTCTTTTCCTGCGGTGTATTGTTAAAATCAAAAACTGGCATTTTTTCCTCCGTTTATTGTCGCATCGACATAATCTAAACACTATGATACTACATTAACTGAAAACAGTCAAAAACATAAATGCAACCGGTATTGTAATTATTGAAAGCACTGTAGTCATAAACACATTCTTTGTTGCCAACTTCTCTCCCACCTCATACCTGGTGGCATATAAAACTGCCGTATTAGCAACCGGCATAAGAATAAGCACAAATATTACACCTCTTATGAATTCATCACTGATTGCGTAATACAGAACCGGCCAGCAAAGCATTGGCACTATGAACTGTTTTACGACAGCAAACATATACACTCTCCAGTCGTTGAACACTTCTCTAAGCTTCATATTTGCAAGGTTTGAGCCAATAAGAAGCATCGCAAGGGGTGAAGTTAAATGTCCTATTGAATCCACTGCTCCTGTTACTGCAACCGGGAATTTTACAGGTACAAAATAAAGAAGAAGTGCCGCAATCGAACCGAGAATTCCCGGTGATAAAAGATGCTTTAAGTTCATAGCTTCTTTTTTACCTGAACCATAATTTACAATAATAATTCCAACACTGTAAATACTTAAGTTAAACATTATATTAAGTATCGCTGCATATAACAATGCCTTTTCTCCATATAAGGCATTAATAATAGGAAATCCCATAAACCCCACATTTGAATATGTGTGCATAAAAATATATAAGCCCTGTTCCTCTTTCCTAAATCTTAATATCTTTATAACTATTACACTTATTATTGGTAAGACCATATAAATTGCAAGTGATACTGCAATGACTTCAGCAATTTTTCCATATTCTTTTTTTCCTGTCTGACCTAGCACTGATGACAAAATCATAAGCGGAAGTGTCACATCAAGAATAAGTCTTGTAAGCCTCTTATTAAACTCCACCGTAAAATATTTAAATTTAAAAAGCATATACCCAGCAAACATAATGATGAATAACTGTGTCATCTGCGTTATTAATACTTTGTTATCCATAATACCATCCATTTCCCAAAAAATTAACCGCTTACATTATACAATGTCTTTTGTATAATGCAGGCGGCCATTAATTTATTGTCGATTATCTGTTATCAATTGTAGCTATATCAACAAGTGACAACGAATCCTTTACATTGCTTTCCATACTTGTAAGAAGTGCATTTACAGTATCAAGTGATGTAAAGCAGTTAACACCTGTCTCAATCGAGATACGTCTGATTAAGAATCCGTCTCTTGACTTATCTCGTCCCTGAGTCGGTGTATCCACAACGATATCAATCTTGTGTTCGAGAATGAGATCAATTACTGTAGGTGCCTCCTGTGAAAGCTTGTTAACCTTGATTGCATTTACACCATTTTCCTGAAGAACCTTTGCAGTACTTCTTGTAGCATACACTTCGTATCCAAGCTTTTCAAATCTCTTACCTATTGAGATTGCTTCTTTCTTGTCTGCATCATTTACTGTAATGATTACCTTCTTGTGCTTTGGAAGGTTCACTCCTGCACCAAGGAATGCTTTGTATAATGCTTCATCGAATGTCTTGGCAATACCCAGACATTCACCTGTAGACTTCATCTCCGGTCCAAGACTTATCTCTGCTCCTCTAATCTTTTCAAATGAGAATACAGGCATCTTGATTGCAATATAATCTGCCTTCTTCTGAAGACCAGGCGTGTATCCCAATTCTTTTATAGTCTTTCCTATTATACACTTAGTAGCAAGCTTAACGATCGGAATGCCTGTAACCTTGCTGATATATGGTACTGTACGGCTTGATCTAGGATTTACTTCGATTACATACACTTCTTCACCACATACAATAAACTGAATGTTAATCATACCTTTTACATGAAGTGAGTGTGCTAATCTCTTTGTATATTCTTCGATTGTATCTATTGCCTTCTGTGAAAGTGACTGTGCAGGATATACTGAAATACTGTCACCGGAATGAACTCCGGCTCTTTCAATATGCTCCATAATACCAGGAATCAGGATGTCTGTTCCATCACATACCGCATCTACTTCGATTTCCTTACCTACGAGATATTTGTCTACAAGAATTGGATGATCCTGTGCAATTCTGTTAATTATATTCATGAATTCCACAATTTCTTCATCTGATGTAGCAATCTGCATACCCTGACCACCAAGTACATATGATGGTCTTACAAGCACCGGATATCCAAGCTTGTTAGCTACTTCTATAGCCTCTTCACAAGTGAATACTGTTCCACCTGCCGGTCTTGGAATCTCACACTCTTCAAGAATAGCGTCAAATAATTCTCTGTCTTCTGCCGCATCTACATCTTCTGCCTTCGTTCCAAGGATAGGTACGCCCATCTTCATAAGACTCTCTGTAAGCTTGATTGCAGTCTGTCCACCAAACTGTACTACTGCGCCATCCGGTTTCTCAATATCTACGATATTTCTGACATCTTCCGGTGTAAGTGGTTCAAAGTATAGCTTATCAGCAATATCAAAGTCTGTACTTACCGTTTCAGGGTTATTGTTGATAATTATTGTCTCATATCCTTCTTCCTTGAATGCCCATGTACTGTGAACTGAACAGAAGTCAAACTCAATACCCTGACCGATTCTGATTGGACCGGAACCAAGTACAAGAATCTTTTTCTCCGGTTTCGTCTCTATCACTTCATTCATACTTCCAAAGCATGAGTAGTAGTATGGTGTTGTTGCTTCAAATTCTGCTGCACATGTATCAACCATCTTAAACGCTGCATTAATGCCATACTGCATTCTAAGTTCATGAATCTCTTCTTCTGTTTTCTTTGTAAGCTTAGCTATAAAGTTATCTGAGAATTCAATTCTCTTAGCTTCAAGTAATAACTCTTTTGTGAGTTCTTTTGTCTCAAGTGCCTCTTCCATCTCTGTTATTATAGCCAACTTATCTATGAACCAGTTATCAATCTTTGTAATATCATGTATTAATTCATAACTGAACTTTCTTCTTAGTGCTTCAGCAATAACCCATATTCTTCTGTCATCTACTACTGAAAGCTGCTCTTTAAGCTCTTCATCATCAAGATTTGTAAAATCGTAATCTCTCAAATTATCAACATGCTGTTCCAGTGAACGGATAGCTTTCATAAGTGCACCTTCAAAGTTAGTGCATATACTCATCACTTCTCCGGTAGCCTTCATCTGTGTTGTAAGAGTTCTCTTTGCTGTGATGAACTTATCAAATGGAAGTCTTGGAATCTTAACTACGCAGTAGTCAAGAGTCGGCTCAAAACTTGCATATGTCTTTCCTGTGATTGCATTCTTAATCTCGTCAAGTGTGTATCCAAGTGCGATTTTTGCTGCAACCTTAGCAATTGGATATCCTGTAGCCTTTGAGGCAAGTGCCGATGAACGGCTGACACGTGGGTTAACTTCAATAACACAGTACTCGAAGCTTGTTGGATGCAGTGCATACTGAACGTTACATCCACCAGTGATATTAAGCTCGCTGATAATATTAAGTGCAGATGTTCTAAGCATCTGATATTCTTTATCACCTAATGTCTGTGAAGGAGCCACTACGATACTGTCACCTGTATGAACACCAACAGGGTCTATGTTTTCCATATTACATACTGTGATACAGTTACCTGCACTGTCTCGCATTACTTCGTATTCGATTTCCTTCCAACCTGCAATACATCTCTCTACAAGAACCTGACCAACACGGCTAAGTCTTAACCCGTTTGATAAAATATCTACAAGTTCCTGATAATTGTTGGCGATACCACCACCGCTGCCACCTAATGTATACGCCGGTCTAAGTACTACCGGATAACCTATTTTGTTTGTGAAGGCAACACCGTCTTCCACATTCTCTACTACCAGGGATGGAGCACATGGCTCACCGATTTTTTCCATAGTTTCTTTGAACTCAAGTCTGTCTTCAGCCTTCTTAATTGTCTCAGGTGTTGTACCTATAAGCTTACAATTATGCTTCTCAAGGAAGCCCTCTTCATCAAGTTCCATTGCAAGGTTAAGTGCTGCCTGACCTCCAAGTGTCGGAAGTACACTGTCAGGCTTTTCTTCTTCAATGATTTTCTCTAATACTTTTACAGTAAGAGGCTCAATATATACCTTGTCTGCAATATCTTTGTCAGTCATAATTGTAGCCGGATTAGAGTTAACTAATACTACTTCTATTCCTTCTTCTTTAAGTGAACGACATGCCTGTGTTCCTGCATAGTCGAATTCTGCTGCCTGTCCGATTACAATAGGACCGGAGCCGATTACAAGTACTTTCTTGATATTCTGATTCTTAGGCATTCTCTTTTCCTCCTGTCTTTGCATTTGTCATCATTGTTAAAAATTCTTCGAATAAAGCTCCTGAATCCTGTGGTCCCGGACACGCTTCAGGATGGAACTGAACTGTAAATATATTCTTATTCTTATATCTAAGTCCTTCTACTGTCTTGTCATTAACATTTATAAATCCTACTTCTGCAATTTCAGGATTGATTGTGTTTTCATCAACCACATATCCGTGGTTCTGCGAAGAGATATATACCTTTCCTGTAGCTAAATCTTTAACCGGATGGTTTCCACCTCTGTGTCCGTACTTCATCTTATGTGTATCTGCTCCTGTTGCAAGAGCCATAAGCTGATGTCCAAGACAAATTGCAAAGATTGGAATATCCGAGTTGTAAAGCTTCTTAATCTCTTCAATTATCTCTGTACATTCCTTTGGATCTCCAGGTCCGTTTGATAGCATTATTCCATCAGGATTAGATGCAATAATCTCTTCTGCCTTTGTGAATGCAGGATAAACTGTCACATCACATCCTCTTTCATTTAACGAACGGGCGATATTTCTCTTAGAACCAAAATCTAAAAGAGCTACCTTAAATCCATCTCCTTCTAATCTTGATTTACTATCGCAGGTTACCCTCTTAACAACACCCTTTGGCGAATACTCTTTCATTCTGGCAATCGCCTCGTCAAGATTGTAGTTCTCATTTGTAGTAATCATTCCGTTCATTGTTCCCTTTTCTCTAAGGATTTTTGTAAGTGCCCTTGTATCAACACCTGCAATACCCGGAATATCATTCTTTTCAAGGAAATTCTGAATAGTGTCATCTGATCTGAAATTACTTGGCATTCTTGATAATTCTCTAACAATATAGCCGTCCGGCCATGGCTTTAACGATTCCATATCCTCACTGCATATTCCATAGTTTCCTATTAATGGATATGTCATCACTACTGCTTGTCCCGCATAAGAAGGATCTGTAAGAACCTCTAAATAACCTGTCATTGATGTGTTAAACACGATCTCACTAATCACTTCTCTTGTGGAACCAATACTTGTTCCCTCAAACATTGTACCGTCTTCTAGTATTAGAAAAGCCTTCATTTTAATACCTGTCCTTTCTCGTCATATGGGTGTTTTTGAAATTTTACTCAAATTGTAAAGATTATACATTAAAGTCAGTCTTGTTTCAACTATTTTTTTAATAAAAAACCTGATCTCCTATTACATCTCCCTGCTTTGAACCGTCATTAACCCTGAAAAACAGCCAGTCTCCTGTTGTCACACCATTAGTCAAAATATCTTTCGCAACTTTTCTACAGGCCTCTGTAGCCTCTCCTCTTTCAAGAGCAAGATAAAATCTGCTGCTCACTGATACAGGGGTAAACTGGTTCTTCTGTGTAAGCACTTCAAGCATAGTATTTGGGAAGCTTTCGCTTTTTATTCTGTTAATTACAACGCTGCCAACTGCGTACATTCCTTCTTCAGGCTGATTGCCGGCTTCACACCATATTATTGTGGATAAAAGTTCAAGTTCAGTTGCCTCGTCAAGTGGCTTATAAGGCTCTGTCTCTTTTTCCTGTTTGTCATCCTTATCATTTTTCTTAGAAGTAAGCGCTTCCATGGATTCTCTGATACTTTCAGATTCTCTGATTGATTCTTCAATGCTTTCCTGTTCTTTTCTTACTTCAATTTCTTTTTCTTTTTCAAGTAACAGCATCTCCTGTTCAGCTTTTTTTGCTTCACTGTCACTAAGCTCTCTTGCTATTCTTCTTATCTCCTTATTGTACTGTTCTGTCTTTCCTTCAAGATATTCCTTTTTCGACAGGATGGTGCTTTTCATACCATCAAGCTTCTCTTTATCTTTTTTAAGCTTTGCTTTCGTCGTATTGATAAGCTCTTTTGTACTTTTATACTTTGAGAGCATTGACCTGTCATAAGCGATTATTTCTGATATGTATTCAGCCCTTGACAAATTCTCTGCCAGAGAGCCTCCTGATGATAATATGCTGTAATATGATATCTCTCCCATTTCATACATAAACTGAATACGAAGCTTCATATCCTGATACTGAACTGATTCTTCTTCTTTTGCCTTCTCAAGCAGCTGTTGATTAAGGTTTATGGCTTTCTCCTTCTGATTAATCTGCTTTTCAAGGTCATTTATCTGGGAATTCAGCTCTTTTATCGTCTCGCTTATCTCACCTACATATTCTTCCAATACAACCTTTGTCTCTGCCATATCAGACATACTCTCATTTAGTTTGTCAAGCTCAGCTTCCTGTTCACTTTTTTCACTTTCAAGTTCATCCACACTGCTGCCTGCCACCCTTGAATATATCATTATCACCATTACAAGGCAGGTAACAAGCACACCTGCAACAAACTGTACTCTTCCTTCTTTTTTCAAATTCTTTCGTACCCTTCTGTACTTTTTTCGGTAAAAGTTATTTTATCTTTTCAGAGCCAACCTCGAAAACTATCGTTTTCTCGGTGTGGCGTATCCGCCAAATATATTTTTACAGATAAATGTTCACGAATGTGAGCATTCCTCACATTTATCTGTAAAAATATGCTTGGCTCTGAACAGATACATTTTATCACATATATTTTTCTTACACAAGTTCAGCAATTCTTGTTATTCCCACATATATTGCAGATATTTTGTACCAGGTCGGAAAATCAACAATTCCTGTTTGTGGTAAATCAAATACTTTCTGAAATGCCATAACTGCCCTTTTTGTAGCAGGACCATATATTCCATCAGGCGTAACATTTCCAATACTTGTATATACATCACCTATTGCGTCAAGCTGCTCCTGAATCTGCATAACTTTACTTCCAGTCATTCCCTCTGACAAATCATATCCCGGATATGATACAGGAATACCTGAAATCTGATTGGCTTCATTGATATATATACTCTCTCCATAAAAGCTTCTTAGAATCTCAATCGCGCTAAGGCCCTGTAATCCCAGGCTCTGCGACTCCCATTGTCTCATCCAGTCAGGACAGCTTACTCTTTTTCCATCACAATACTGGGTTAATATTGGCTGCTTTATATTAGGACGCGATAAATACAGATTAAATATGTCATCGACTACGCGTGATATATTATCAAAAATATTTCTTCCGTATATGAATTTGTGGTCATATGCTGTTGATGACGTTATGGTAAAATCATAGCCTTTATTTCTATAGAATTCCGTGTACACTCTGTTTAAGGTAAATGACATTATCGCAAGAACATTTGCCTTAATTGTCTCTTCTTCCCATGTAGGATATATCTCACTACATGCAACATTTTTTATGTAATCCTTATATCCAACGTAGTAGTCTTTTGCGGTCGGGTCTGATGGTGCTCCATCGTGTACCACTATATATTCCGGGATTACTACACGACTTAATACAATCTCTCCCGTCTCATTTATTGGTTTTACTGATGACTCCGGAATCTTTGCAGGATATTCTCCGTAAAGTGTGTGTGCACCTATTACAATATTCGTACCGGAAGTATCAATTCTTTTGCTTCTAAGTACAATATTCTGTATCGCATCGGTTTCTGCCATAACCTGAATTCCCGACACATCAATGCTTTCGTACTCATTCGTGGTTACGTTTACTGTATATTCGGCATAAGGCTGTATAATATTATCTATTTCCAGACTTAGGTTGACAGGTGGAGTCTCAAGCTCTACATTTTCTGTCTGCCCATCTTCATTTGTCACAAGCTCCATAATATTATCTTCCGGCAGTCCTGTTGTACTAATACTTACTTTTGCATAGCCAACAGGCAGGTTAAGTTCGTTTACTACATTAACTTTTAACCTGCCTGTATCACTTCCATTTAACATATTTTGCATTACTGATATCATTTTTTACCTCGCACATTAATCTGTCTATCTATTATATGCAATAAAGTATCTATTATGCTATCGTAGTCACATTCTTGATTTGCTACAGGTAAAATATATTATCTGGTATTTTTCTGATATTCTGTTTATCAATTCATTTGCTCTTTTTATTTTTTCATCATCAAGATTTACAAATGGGTCATCCATAATAATAAATGGTATTTCATCCTGATACATAGCATCAATACAGGCAATTCTAAGGCAGAAATTTGCCAAATCACCATAACCTTTGCTAAGCATCTCTATCTCTCTTAATTTACCGTATTTTTCCACAAATAGTGTTGTGTCCGCATCCATTTTGAAATCAGTAATTCCATTCTCGCACACTGCACTGTAATATTTGATAAAGCCATCCATAACCGGTTTTTGATATTTAGATGTAATCTGCTCCTTTGCCTCTCTTAGCTTTTCCTTTGTGATTGTCAGATAGTAATACTTCTTCTCTTCCATATCTTGTATATGCCTTAATTCTTCCAAATACTCTTTTTCCTGCTGCAATTGTGCAAGCTCCTTTTTAAGATTTAGTATATCGCTTTTGTTTCTTACAACATCATCATCTATAACCTCATACACTTCGTTTTGCTGCTTCACGAAAAAAAGAATTATCGAAATCGCACATAATGCCATACCTATTGTCACGTTGATAACTGTCAATAACACCCCTGTTATTAACATAATGACTGCCGGAATCAAGAGCACATTTTTCTTCCCTGACACACTTCTTACAGTTGCTTTATCAGAAAGCTTTTTTTCATTGTTTTTTATCTCCTCTTTAAGTGTTTTCTCTGATAGTATTCTTCTCTCAAGATTTTTTATCTCCTCCCGTCTTTTATATATACTCCCTGTTGCCCGATTAGGATTCATAGAATTAAGCATCCTGTCTATATCACCAACCGCCGACTCAAAGTTATTCATATCACTTGTGTCATCAGCTAAATTGCCTATTTTTGCACTTATATCATCTGTACTTTTAGTACTTAACATATTCTGTGCCAAATAAATCGTTCTCTCAAAAGATTTTTTATCAATCCCGAAAATCTCCTTGCCTATTTCATATCCAAACTGATTTACTAACTTGTTCGTGTAGTAATCTCTTACTTCAATTTCGTCAGCATCCTGCTTATCTGCAAAAAAACGTCTAAGGCTGTATACATTACCCGCGTATTCAAATACTATTTTTCCACCAAACACTCCTCCCTGCCAGGGATAATATCTCTTATATTCATTCTCGTTCAGACTTCTTTTTCTATATCCTGAAAGTCCGTAAAACATAGCCATAACAAATGCAGCAAGTGTACTTTTTCCAAATCCATTCTCCTCATAGAAAATACTTAAGTCACTGTCGAAGGAAATGGAGAAGTCATTTAATCCTGCAAAATTCTCAACATGAAGGGATATTAACTTCATCACTTCACCTCCCCTAAAAGCGCATCTATTCCGTACCTGATTATTTGTGCCTTGTCTTCATCATTAAGCGTGTCATCCTTTAGCACACATCTTACAAATTCACCCTTTAAGGATTCATCATACAAATATTTTCTGACATTAAGGCTTGTCCTTGTCTTATCTTCAACCTTTACCATATAGAATTCTTCACTAAGATTTGATCTTATGTATGCCACATCTTTTTCACATTCCATACTGATATTTCCGGTTAATACAATCTTTATCATATCATCGCTTTTTAGACTTAATCCTGCCGCATCTTTTTTTATCTTTGAAATCATCTCATATGTTGATTCAAGTCCACTTACATCGCTCACAACTTCTATTATATCTCTCTTTGCAAAGGGTATTAGTTTGTGTCTTATGTCACCGTTACTCTCGTCAATATCAATCTCTACAAAGCCATGAATTCCACACTCATCAAAACCTCTCGCCTCTAAGCAACCCGAATAACACCACACACCTCTTGCATCCAGTCTTTCACAGCAATAGCCATGAATATGTCCGAGAGCCAGGTAATCTATACCCTTATCTTTGTATTCACGTATTGCCCTCTCGTTTTCCTGACCATGGAGCATCACAATATTTATATCATCTTCCTCCAGCCAAAGGTCATCACTTGTACCTTCCAGATTGTCATTTTTAAGTTCCTTTGCTGAAATAGTAACATTTATCGTCTTTCCTTTTATCTCGTATGTAGACCATTTATCATCAAAGGTTTTGAGATTGTCAGGTATATCTTTTAATGCATTCAAAAAACCATCACTGTCATGGTTCCCTCTTATGTAGAAAAAATCTATATTACTGTTTTCCATAATGCAATCAGCCACAGCATTTCTTGCTGTGACTCTTATGTCTTCACTGTCAAATAAATCGCCGGCGATAAGAATTGCCCTAACATTGTTATCAGCTGCATATTTTACCATTCTTAAAAAAGTATTAATTAGCTCATCTCTTCGCTCTCTGGCTTTTATTCTGTCAAAGTTCTTATTTAATTTTGACTCTAAGTGTACATCTGCACAATGTAATATTTTCATAGACTGCTCTTTTATTCTACCTTCTTGTAAGTTCTGTAGTAATATTCAATATTAAAATATGTCTGTTCTTCACTTTCCTCTACAATTTTCCAATCATCCATATTATCTAAATTCGGAAAATAAGTATCTGCCTCATATGCATAATCCATATATGTCACATACGCAGTATCACAATAAGGAAGCATCTGCTCATAAATACTTCCCCCACCAATTACATACACATTATCTGTATTGTATTTCTTAACTTCCTCTAAAGCTTCCTCAACACTTCCTACAAAAGTAGCTCCCTCCACGCTATTCTCCGGATTATGTGTAATTACTATATTTTCTCTGTTCTTTAATGGTTTGCCATTTGGAAAACTGAGCAATGTCTTTTTTCCCATTATGATTACATTACCTGTTGTAGTCTGTCTGAAAAATTTCATATCTTCCGGAATACTTACAAGTAAATCTCCTTTGTTACCAATTCCCCAGTTCTTGTCTACTGCTACTATTAACTTCATAATCTGCCTCCATTTTTTACTTACACAGCCACAGGTATGTTCTTAATCTGTGGACCTGTTACATAATTGTCAAGTCTTACATCATCTACAGTGAAATCATAGAAATCCTTAACCTCCGGATTGAGCCAGAACGTAGGTGCCTCGTATGGTTCTCTGCTGATGAGTTCCTTGATAAGCGGGATGTGTCTGTCATATATGTGTGCGTCAGCAATGACATGAACAAGTTCACCGGCTTTAAATCCACATACCTGTGCAAGCATATGCACTAGTACAGCATACTGCACTACATTCCAGTTATTTGCAGCAAGAATATCCTGTGACCTCTGATTTAAAATAGCATTTAATCTGTCACCTGTCACATTGAAGGTAACGCTGTAAGCACACGGATACAGATTCATCTCGCTCAAATCCTGATGAACATATATATTTGTCATAATTCTTCTACTATAAGGATTGTTCTTGAGATCATAGATTACCCTGTCAACCTGGTCCATCATACCTTCTTTGTATTTATGCTTAACTCCCATCTGGTAACCATAAGCTTTTCCAATTGAACCATTCTCATCCGCCCAGCTATCCCAAATATGACTATTCAAATCATGAACATTATTAGACTTCTTCTGCCATATCCAGAGCATCTCATCCACACAGCTCTTAAGTGCTGTTTTTCTAAGTGTAAGTGCCGGAAATTCCTTCGATAAATCATATCTGTTAACAACACCAAACTTCTTAATTGTATAAGCATAAGAACCATCTTCCCATTTTGGTCTTACCTTCTCACCTTCTGTACTAAATCCATTATCAATAATATCCTGACACATATCAATGAATAATTTATCTGCGTAACTCATATTGACCTCCTACTTTTCATAAATCTCTATTGGCACGTATGCCTCTACATATATTCCATCTTCTCTGTATTCTTCCTTAAGCAGCTCACCGTATTTTCTAATCAGTTGAATCTTTCCTGCCTCACTGTATGGCATAACCTTTTCTATATATATCTTTTGATTCCTAAGAATCTCTTCAATATCTGTCAGTAAATTGTCGATTCCCTCACCAAACCTGATAGATGTGGCTTCTGTATAATCCGCCTTAAAATCCCTAAGTACAGGTGTCTCACCACTTAACCTTAGCTTGTCCTGCTTATTAAACAGAGTAATAATCTGCTTGTCTTTAACCCCAAGATTATCAAGAGTCTCATATACTATATGCATATGGGCATCCATCTGTGGATTTGACGCATCAACTACATGGACAAGAATATCAGCGTACTTTGCTTCTTCGAGCGTACTTTTGAATGCGTCTATGAGATGATGTGGAAGCTTTCTTATAAAACCAACTGTATCGGTAAACATTACCTCCTCCCCACTGGCAAGCTTGTAATTCCTGGTAGTGGGATCAAGTGTTGCAAAAAGCTTATCCTCCTCTAAGACCTTAGCATCTGTAAGCTTATTGAGCAAAGTTGATTTACCTGCATTTGTATATCCTACAATCGCAACCATCTTGCATGGATTCTTCGCTCTCTTAACCCTCTGAAGCTCTCTGTGTCCCTTCATATCCTCTATTTCACGCTTTAATTGTGATATTCTGTCACGAATAAGACGTCTGTCCATCTCAAGCTTTTTCTCACCGGGCCCTCTTGTACCGATTCCACCTCCAAGTCTTGAAAGTGAACTTCTAAGAC
>JBGVIE010000026.1:0-27463 GCA_045122895.1 Lachnospiraceae bacterium | reverse complement strand
ATGATATGCTGCTTCTATATGAAGCTTACCGCAACGGAGAGGAACTGCCATTTGATTAGCAGATTATCAGATGCAAAATGGCGGTCAGAAATGACCGCCAAAAAAAATAATGAAAATTTACACACTTTACTTGACAAACTCGCATCAAATAGATTGACGAACAACATATATTTTGATACTGTCTTTTGTGTAACCGTATTCATACACATATTGTCTTGACTGCCCACCTTTTGTGTATGTTTCCTTGATCACTCTGTTCATACAGTCGTATTCATATTGTGTTATGGAACCATCTATGTTAACTTTTCTTGCTAATCTTCCATTTATATTATAATACGTATACTCTACATCTACTGTATTACCCTTTATAAATCTGGTGCTTTCAGGTCGTCCATATCCATCATACGTATAATATGTCTCTAATCCTGTGTCATCCTTTGTATATGTAACATTCCCCATAACATCATATCTTGTTTCTTCGGATAATGCTACTGTTCCTGATATTTCATCAGATTTTATTTCTTCTCCATTTTCGTCATATTCATATTCTGATATATAAGCCTCTTTATCCTTTATATATCCCTCTTCTTTTATGATATTCCCTTGATTATCATATTGTAAATTAACTTTTACGTTGTCAACATTTTCTTTTTCTTCAATTATGTCACCCTTATAATTATACCTATATGTCTTATCAGATACTACCTTACCGGATGTATCTGTGGTGACTACACGTTGTGGTAAATGAGTAAGACCTTTTGTTGTACAGTATGTATATGATATGTTATTTCCTGCACTATCAATAATTTTACTTATTCTTCCTTCACTGTCATACTCAATATATTCACTTACATATATCTGATTGTCATATATAACATCACCTGATATTGTATTATAATCAACCTTCATCCTGCTGGAATTTGCTTTTGTTCCTCTATATGTATTGATTATAGTATTTCCATCAGATTCTTCATGGCGCTCAGGCATTCCATATCCCGGGCTATAGGTTGTTACTAGTTAAATACTCTTCATCTACGTTCATTGTAAGTTCATATGTGACAGACTCCGAGTCCTCTTCTAGCTTTTGTATTTCATACTCAATCTTTTCACTATAGTTATCATTAGACGCATCATTCATATACGGTGGTTCAATACATCCAACAATCTCATCCGTTTTTGAGTCTTTAAACAAGATCCCTTTGTTATATTTCTTTGCCTGTATCCCACCTTCTAATTGCAGCTTAAACTTCCATACATTGTTTCCCTGATATTCATTTAGAATAATACTCTCTTTAATACCATTATTTTCTGATTCGTATTGAAATACTTCTTCATCTGATTCATATGATGCAGATATAATTTTTTCTTCTGTATCGCCATAGATATTTTCTATTTCTTCCTTATCAATTGATACATCATCAAATGCTATGGCTTTATCTTCAATACAAGGAGTAATCTTAATTGCATAATCATCATTTTCCATTAACACAGGTGTATCTTCTGATATCTTTTCAGGGAAATAATTCTTTTTCTCTCCTGCTATATTTTCATATTTATAACCAGATAAATCTCTGTCACCTTCTGATGTTTTCTCATTTTTCTTTAATTTCTTTAATGAAGAATCAAAGTCAATAAGATTACCATTCTCATCCTCATATCGTACATCAGAGGCATAATAGTCAGTCCTATATTGATTGTCTGACAATACAAACGTTGTAGAATTAGGTGTTCGATGTTCCGGTAATTCCTTAAAATTACCATCTGTTTCCATCACTTCTAACTCTTCGCTTATTTCCTCATCTGTGGTTGCATCACTACCTGGTGTAACCTCTGTGAAAAACTTCTCATCACTGTTGTTCGTACGCTCAACTGCATACACTTTATTCCACTCAAACTATGTTGTTAGTATCGCAATTGATAAGATGAGAGAAATAACTCTTTTTACGTATTTCATTTTCATTTCATTTTGTCCCTTTCTATTTCTTCCCAGTCCCAAATATTATGTAGATATTGATACGTTTCTCATAGTCTTTTTTGCGCAAAAAAAACTGTAACAGATGAACTCCGTTACAGCTATTGTAATTCGATTAACACCTACCGAGTGCATATAATAGCACGTTAATGTTGTTACGTCAAGTATATTTATTAAAATTATGGTAACTGTAAAAATATGCTTGGCTCTGAACAGTTACAGATACTTAATAACTTCCAGCAAATCTTCTAATATAACTTCGCTGATTTCTTCCATCTCTTCAGTAGACGGAAGTAAATCAGGAACCATTATAGGGCGCAGTTTTCCGGTGCTGGCAGCCCTGATTCCGTTATATGAATCCTCTATTGCATATGTCATCTCCGGCACTGATTCAATCTCCTCGCAGGCCTTTAGAAAAATATCCGGTGCCGGCTTGCTTCTTGTAACCATGTCACCACAGATTACTGCATCAAAATATTCCAGAATTTTTGCATCTCTTAACTGATTTACTACTGTTTGTCTTCTGGTAGATGATGCGAGGGCAATTTTCTTGCCCGAAGTCTTAAGGTATGATAGTAACTCTTTTACACCTTTTTTCATCGGAAGTCTGCCGCCATCATATTTCTCATGATACATAAGAGAAGCTTCTTTTGCATACTCATCATACGGAAAATCACCGCCATATCTTTCCAGCATAATCTCTCTTGTCCTCGCCATCGTAGTCCCTATGCAGGCAAAAAACGACTCTTCCATATTTTTGATTCCATATTTTGCGGCAAGCTCCAGCCAACAATCCAGCGTAGCTTTTTCAGAATCAAATATTATACCATCCATATCAAAAACAACTGCTTCATATTCTGTCATCACTCTTCTCCATTCCTTTATTCATCAAATCTATTATTTCTTCCTTCGCTTCAAGAAAAAGCATACAACCAAGCTGAAGCTTAATATACTGCATAGTTACACTTCCTTTCGTATTATATAGAATTAATCATCTCTACTGTACTTCCGTCTTTTCCGCCTTTAACCCATAACTTCTTCGTGCAAAATATTTCTTCCAGTGCATCCACATGAGAGATAATACCAATCTGTCTGTTTCCGGAAGCCAACTTGTTAAGTACATCTAATGCCTTATTCAGTGCACCCGCGTCCAATGAGCCAAATCCCTCATCTATAAACATACACTCTACATTTATTTTACCTGCATTTTCCTGTTGTGCCATATCAGACAGACCTAATGCCAAAGCTAATGATACGCCAAAGGATTCACCTCCTGATAAAGAAGCTGTCGCTCTGGTCTTATTGGTAAATTCATCATACACTTCGATATCAAGACCAACTGTTCCCCTTAAATCACCATCTTTTTTTGCAAGCAATTGATACTGTCCATCACTTATAACATCCAGGTGATTATTTGCATTTTCTAATATTGAATTAAAAAAATGTTCAAGAACATAAGTCGAGAATTTATAAGATGAGTTTGCGGTTTCATCAAGAGGCTTAACCTTATTAATTGCAACATCGTACTTTCTCATCTGATTAATATTTTTTTTGATATCTTCTACTGCTTCTTTTATTTTAGCATATTTTTCGTTAATAAGAGTATAACTGTTTCTTGCAGCTTTAATCTTTTTAACTATCTCATCCTGTTCACTATGTTTTTTATCCAAATCTTCTTTTTTACGATTTGCAATACTTTTAGTGTACTGGTTTATCATTACACAGACATCGCTGCATGCTTTTTTGTAGCTGTCTATCTGACCTTTTTTCTCCTTAATCCACTCATCAGAACACAATGCCAGTCTATATGATTCATAATTCTCAAAGTCTGATTTTTTGATTTGTGCATTCAACTCTTCTGTCTTTTTTTCTAATTTAATCAACGTAGCATTAAGCAGTTCCTCTAACTGTTTTTTATTTCCTGTAAGTTCAGAAATAGCTTCACTGCATGATTTAAAGTTGTCATCTGTATCCCTTATATACTCCTCGATTCTTTTCTTTTCCTGTGTAAAATTGTTAAGCTCATCCTCCGCCAGATCTTTGGTTTGCGGATACTCCTTAATACTTTCTAACGCACTTTTATATTCAGTATCAGCCCTTGTATACGCTTCATTACATTCTTTTGATTTTGAAAATGCAATATCAATTTTCTCGCGAATGCCTGGCAATTCTTTCTCTGTTTCATCTAATTTATTCGTTAATTCTTTTTTATTGTTATTTCTCCCGTTCTCTTTCTTTAATGCACTTTCCAGTTCTTTAATCCTTTTTTGTGTTTTGTCATATTCACCGTCAACAAATGAGAAGTCAGACAAATCATTAAGTTCTAGCTCTATTCCAAAGAGTTTTTCCACTTCTTTTTTCAGGTACTCTTTATCCTTTTCAATATCTGAGGCTTTTATTTTTCTTTTTTCATTCAGACTTTTTTCTAAATCACCTGCACTGTCCATTATTTCCTTTGCTTCTTCAACCTCACTTCGTTCTGGTATTTTTTCTTTATGTGCGATGCAGTTTATCTCATCACCGGAGCAATAATGATGTCCACAAACAGGGCAGTCAGCCTCTCCCTTTGTTGCCAATTCCTCCTTTAGCTTTTTCGCTAATAATCCTGCCTGCCCATCAAAAAATTGTCTGTAAAGCATACAATAATTATCTACAGCTTTTTTAGCTGTCTCCAACTGCTTCAAATACTTTTCCTGTAACTCTTTTTCTTCAAGTATTTGACTGTTAATCTGCCCAATCTTGTCTTTCACTTCACAAATAGCTGTTTTTTTACTGATTTCACTTTCACACTCTGCTTCAATTCGCCTTACGGTGTCATCGTTTACGTCCACTAATTCTTTAAGAATTTCTGTGTATGAATTTTTTTGCTCTAATATGCTTTTTTCCTTATTCTGTAAATCTTCTAATTCCTTACCCGACTTTTCTTTTTCTTCTTCAGCCTTCTGTTTTTCACTACGCTTACTTTCAATAAAATCGTATTTTCCTAATATGCTTTCATAATTAGTAATTTTTATTGTGATTTCCTGTAACTTTGTTTTTTCCTCTTTTTCACATCTTTCTTTTTTCTCTGAAATATCGGACATTTCATTGTTCTTTTTATCTAAGTTGTTACAAATATCAGACAAGGTGGCTTTCGCCTTAAGTATTTCATTATTTATATCTTCCACCACTTTTTCATACAGCTTATTTATCTCGTTGGCAGTTTCTGCATCAGATAATTTTTTTTCAAGTTTATCCATAACGTCTTTTTGGGCCTCAAGCTGTTCTCTGTCTCCCGTAGCCTTCTCCAGACTTGCATATAGATTGTTTATCTCCTCTGCTTTTGCTATCTGAGAAATAAGCTCTTCATTCTTTTCTTCATATTCACTTATCGAATTGTTTATCACTTGAAGCATTTCATCATATTTATCCTGAAGGCTATCTAATGCATAAATATAATCAGGATTTTCATATGCATTTTCATTTTCATATATCACTCTGTCTTCAGGTAAAAAATCATCCGGCAAATTCTGTACTATTACACTATTCTTTGCAATTAAACCATCACTAAGTTCTTTTCTTTTATCTTCCAGCCTTTTAGTCGTTGCTTTTATTCTTGCCTGCAAATCCTTATACACAGAATTATCATATATTTTACCAAGTATCTCTTCGCGGTCCTTTGACCCCGCATCCAGGAACTTCTTAAACTCTCCCTGTGAAAGCATAATAATCTGTCTAAATTGCTCAGAGGTAAGACCTATTCTGTTAATTATCTCTTTTGTAACAGAATTTTTATCATTGTCTGCTTTGTCAGACATCTCTAAAGTGTTGCCCTCTTCATCATACAAAACTGCTGTTTTACATGCAGTCTGACTAGTTCCTGATTTTCCCCAATTCATCTCTCTTACAACCCTGTATCTTTTATTGCTTTCAGAGAAATCAAGCTCAACTGTCATTGGATCATTTTTTATCCTCTGCTTTTCTCCGGTTGAGACTATATGTTTTGCAAAATCACTGTGGTAAGAAGTAGTTGCAAGACCTTTTCTTGCACTTCCACTGGCTTCTCCATATAATGCATACATAAGTGCATCAAAGATTGTAGTCTTTCCGGCACCTGTATCTCCGGCAATCAGGTACAATCCACTGCCCATCGCATCAAAATCAATTACTGTTTTTTTTACAAAAGGTCCAAAATTCTCTATTGTCAATTTATGCGGTCTCATTATCCAATCCCCCAAACAAGCTTTCTACCAATTCATCAACATCTTCCTTAGGCACATCGCCAAAGTTTTCAAATAAATCATTTCCACTTCTTGATTGCTGTTCAAGAATCTTCTCTATCAGCTTATCCTGTTGCGAAGTTAACAATTCGCCATCATTTTGCTGCATATAAAATTCTTCAAACAACTGCTCAACAGATTTTTCTTCATTATCTGTAATAATTTTTGTACTGTTTTTATTATCACTGTCAGCGTATGTCATTTTCTCTTTTACTACATTAATAAGACTTGTTCCAAACACTTCTCTTAGTTTATCAATAGCGCCTGACGGCAAATGTCTCTCTTTTAATCTGACCTGTATATGAAAGCGGTGAAGATTAGGGATTTGTCGTCCCTCCTCTAACACCTCTTCAAATGAGCCTGTTATTATCTTCATCTCATGAAGCAGAGGAACCTTTATCTTGCTTATCTCTATCTCCTGATTCCTGCCTTTTAACTCAACCATTGTGATATATTTTTCTCTGTCTGCTTCTGAAAAATCATAATACATAGGACATCCTGCATAACGTGCGCTGTCCCGCCCCATCGCCTGAGCATTGTGTATATGTCCCATTGCCACATAATCAAAGTCATCAAACAAAGTGACATCTATCTCTCCTAATCCCCCAATTATTCTCTCCGAATCGCTATGTTCAGGTCTCTTTTCTCCTGCCAATACGTTTTGATGAATCACTATTACATTTCTTTTACTCTTATCTATTTCCTGTTCAGCCAACAATCTGCTGACTGCCTGACTATAATCATTAATAGAATCATCATCAAGGATTTCTTTATCTGCAACTGCCTTTGGATACAGATATGGTAACAGCCAGAAAACCACCTCTCCATATTCATCTTTCATTGTAACCTTCTCGATTTCTTTGCTCACATTCGTCGCAATATATATATTCTGCTCACACAGAATATCTTTAGCGTAGGACAAACGTATTGCTGAATCGTGATTTCCGGCAACAATCATTACAGTCACTTTTCTTTTTGACAGTTGTGTAAGCATATAGTTTAACAACTTTATTGCTTCATTTGACGGAATTTTTCTGTCATAAACATCTCCCGCAATCAATATAGCATCCGGCTTGTATTCATCAACTTTTTTTAAAAATTCATCAATCCAGAATGGCTGATCTTCCTCAACCATCAAAATCGAATGTAATAACTTTCCAAAATGTAAATCACCTATATGAAAAAATCTCAACACTCCTCATTCCTTTCAAGGGTTTTGCGTATATTTATAATTATATCTTATTTTAGACCATAAAGAAAGAACCGCTTGGTCCAAAGACCAAACGGTTCTCGCTTTCAGCTTGTATGTTACTGTTATTCAGCAACTTCAAATTGGTAGATCATATAGTAGTCTCGCATTAACGGACCATATTTCACGGTCAACACTTTAGCAAATTCTGAATACTCTTCTGACTGTTCCACATCATTAACTAGTGTGGTAGAGTTTTCTTCGCTATAACCGGTATTGGTCTCCCATACTGTTGGAAGCTCTTCTGTAATGCCTTTTACTGTTATCACGTTAACTGTTTCACCATTTATTTCTCTCTCGCTCAAATCAAAATCCAAACAATAGCTATCACCCCAAATTGTGTTGATATTAAGCACATCGTCCGACGATTTTTTTTCATAAGCTATATAATAGCTTCTTGAAATATCTCCATATGATATTTCAACCATCTTATTATATGCTTCCATATCAGATTCCTTAATGGCAACATCTGCTTCTTTAAGATTTGATTCAATTACAAGATTCTCTGATAATTCGTCGAGTAGTCCATACAAATACAAGACATTGACATATTTACCACCATCTTCATAATCTATCCATTCTTCTTCTGTATACCAACCATCTGTTAACATATTAGCATCATCTACTATATCAGTAACATTTTTGATTGTTAAAGCATCCTCCGATAATTCGTAGATCATATAGTAGTCTATTGATGCAGAACCATATGTCAGGGTAATTACTTTAGCAAAATTTTCATAACCATCTTTTGCTTCTACGTCCTTAATTGCAGCAGCATCTACCTGATCATAATTTCCATCATAGATTATCCACTCTGTTGGTAGTTCTGCTTTCCAACCTCTGACTTTTACTACATTTACCTTCGCACCGTTTATCTCTTGTTCTTCTGTAGTAAATGAAAGGTTCTCTCCATCACCATAAATATCGCCAACTCTTAACGGACCTGTAAGGTTCCTTGTATATCTTATATAGTATGTCCTTGACAGATCATTGTATGTCATAACTGCCATCTTCTGGTATCCTGACATATCTGAATCTTTGATTTCTACTGTAGCACCTGCAAGACCACACTTGATTTCAAGATTTTCAGGCAGTTCTTCTGTATATCCTTCTACTGATAGGTAATAATGCTTTTCATTGTTCTCTGTCTCATCACTATATATATCATAATTATAAACCATATCGTATCCGTCTGATATGGCATTGACTCTTGATACTGTCAAAGCATCCTCTGACAACTCATACAACAGATAATAATCCTTAGATGCGATAGAATTTGATATTGTTACTTTTTTTACAAAGCCTTCATATCCTTCTACACTCTCTACTTCACTGAGCGTAACAGTATCCTCATCATAATATGGATTTATCTCCCATTTTTCAGGAACATCAAGAGTGCGTCCTTTTACTCTTATTACATTGACAGTCTTGTCAGCGATTGTCTGTGTTTCCTGTACAAAGCTTAATCTTGTAGTTCCTCCATCTTCAGTTCCTGCATATATACTACTTATAGACAATACTCGTGAATCCACAGTGTATTCTATGTAGTATTTTCTTTCATATGAACCATATGAAATAGTTGCCATCCACTGATATTGTGTCTTGTCTGACTGCTTTATCTCATAGTTCAATCCGTCTGCTCTTGACTTAATAACTGTGTCTGTCTGGAATTCAGACATATATCCTTTGATTTTAAGTACATCATATTCAACATACTCTCCATCAATCTCATCTTCATAATAATCTGCGTAGTAATCTGTTATCAATTCCTTATCTGCATTATTCTTATATGACACAGAATGTATACGAAGTGCACTTGATGACAAATTCCATTTCACATAATACGTTCTAACTGCATCTCCCAAAGAGATGGTAAACTTCTTAACATACCCTTCTACGTCTGATTCCATAAGTTCACTTACCTGTGCCTTACTGTATCTTGCACTGATTACTAAATCCTGTGGTAAATCAATTTTATTTCCATATAAATACAGGATATAATAATCATCATTGCTGTCAGTATCGTAATCATACAAATATTCACTTTGTACATCTCCTATTTTCAGACTGTTGCCACTGATAGAATATTTTACATAATACTCCTGAGTGTATCCATTCTTGGCTGTTGCAATTATTTTGTCAGGATATGTCTCGTCTCCTGTCTTTTCTGTTGTGTATGTAGTCTCACTGTCTCTGAACTCAACTGTATATTCCGGTGTAAGACTTTCGTAATCATAGATACATAGATTCTTCCATGTTCCATCTTCATTAGTAGTATAATAATCAATCGTATCTCCGATGATTCTATCTATATCTGTTGCATTCTTACACTGTGAGATATAATCATATATCTGATTATACAATTCTTTTATCCTGTCTAAATCCTCTGTTTCCACCTTCTGAACAGCTTCTGTCACTAAGGTGTTGAGCTTTTCACGCTCTGTGTTGTCTGTAATCTTCTCAATTATTGTCTGAGCTTCATCAATCTGGTCTTTCAATAATCTCTTGTATTTCTTTAACTGATCTATTCCAATATCACCAGTATCACCCATCCAGTATGACATAGTATTTACCGGCGTTACTTTCTGTGACACAGCATCTATGTTACATACATACCAAAGTGTACCAGGCTGGTTAGGTACTGAGAATGTCTCTACAAGATGTGCTCCTACATATACCCTTACTACCGCGTATGATTTTGAAAGCTGTACTGAAGACTCTGAACCACCATTGGAAAAATCGTGTATATAGAATCTGTATTCTCCCTCAATTGGTGTATATATTGTAGTAGTCTCCGGTCCTTCCCAGGTAGTATCATCCACATCAAGATTTGCATACTCTATTCTTGATTCTTCATTCTCATCAAGATATTCAATGTAATCTATGTTACCAAAATATGTATGGAACTCGTCCTTTCCATCTGCCGTTGGTCCTACAAGGTGCGAATCCAGGTCGCTTGAAGCTCCTGATTCCTCATCACCCCAGCTGAGTACAATTCTCATCTGTTCATCATCTATTACGATTGTGGCAGTATTGTCCTCTATCTCATTCTCGCCTTCTTTGACGACAAAGCTAAAACTTGTACTTACATAGTGTTCTTTGCTGTTTTCTCTGCTGTCGATTATCTGGGCTGTGTACTGTCCAACAGGAAGGTTAATAAATGAATATTTTCCTGTGGCATCAGTCTGTGTGGCAGCTACCACTTCTCCTGATACATCATTCATTCCTTTTCTTATTCTGACTGTAATACCCTGTTCTACAGGTTTTCCTGTCTTTGCATTTATAAGTGTTCCTGTGGCATTTCCTACTGCGTTCTTGTCATCCACTACCATATATACAGTGTCTACATAGAACATAGCACCATTGTTACTTGTGATGATAAGTGTAAGAAGTACATCCTGATATCCTTCTTTTTGCACAAGCATGTAATAGTTGCCAATTGATACATTATCTATTTTGTAGGTTCCATCTGCAGCTGTTGTAGCAGATAATGTATTTTCATCTACAGCCTGTACTATATTATCCTGTGTTATTTCATTTTTGTATGGTATCAGATAAACTTTTGATGTATTGTCTCCGCTTTCACCTACTGTCACAGTTCCACTCACTGATACTTTTTGTGAATTTACAGTTGCGTCTTCATTCTCAGCTACCACAAATTCCACATCACTTGTATCTGTTATTGCTACTTCAACTCGTCCAAGCCCTTTTATCAATGGTTTCTTGTCGGAAGTAGGTACTGATACTACAGTATTTTCAGCACCACTCAATAAAGCCAGCTTAATCTGTGCTTCTGCTATCACATCAAGCTGCTTGCTTGTCTCAATGTTTGTATTTAGCGCCTGAGCTGATGTCTTCACTATGATTTTGCTGTCTGAATCACCACTAATGCTTACATCAACTTGTGTTTTGATTGTAAGTGAATCAACAACACCATTATTTACTAGATTAAGCTTTTCTGCTCCTGGCAGGATCGCTACTGTTGCACTTGCACCAGGGGCTATCATGATTTTTCCTGTTTTAGACTGATATGCTATTGTATTACGGGCAAGTTCTTTATATGTATTTTCGCCTACTGCTGAAATCAAAACATCCTTAAAGTTTGCATTGTTTTCTATATGTCCGTTTTCTGAATCGACAACCAATGAAACTGTATTATGTTCACCACTTGGAATCTCGATATTTGTGGCATCTTTTATTGTGAGTACTTCTAGCTCACTGTTTGCCAATGCAGTATTCAGCTGTTCCTGCGTAGTTACATAAGCGTGAGTTCTTGCTGTTTTTACTGTTACTGCAATTGTCTTTGTAAAGCCTCCATCTACCGTTTTAACTGTGATATTGGCTGTACCCTCTGCAATACCTCTTACAAGTCCTGTTTCATCTACTGTTGCTACTGCTTCGTTGTCTGATTTGTATGTTACATTCTTGTTAGTAGCTGCTTCCGGCAGAATACTGTACACAATCTGATATGTTGCCAGATCAGGAATATTTTCATCGATATATACTATCTTCTCTTCTTCCGTCACACTAAGCTCTGTTACAGATGTCTTTGCAACTATTCTCTTTGATATGTTGTGTTTCTTACCTGTACCGTCTGTAACTTCTACTGATATCAATGAGTTACCGTTCTTGACTGCTGTCACTTCACCCTGCTGTGTTACTGTGACGAATTCTACTTTTTCACTTGTGAATTTAACTTCCTTTACATCTGCATTTTCTGGTGTGATTTTGTAAGAAAGTGTCGCATTGCTTCCAACTTCTACTGCATCTATATCCTTACATGCGTCAGTCCATTCTAATGAATGAATAACAGGTTTTACTACAACGTGACAGATCTTTGCTATCTGATTGTTGTCTTTAGAGGCAGCCTTGATGTTTGCCACACCCTCTGCAACTGCTGTAATAATTCCATTCTCATCTACTGTTGCAGCTTTGTCATTGTCTGTTGTATAAATGATTCCTTTTTCACTTGCTGTTTCCGGAAATACAACTGCTTTTAAGTCAATTGTTTGGCCTTCATAAACTGTTGATTCAGCATACTGAATCTCCAAACCTGTTACTGAAGTGTATACTTCAACATCTTTTAATTCGATTTCTTTTGTGTTTCCGTATTTATCTTTTACAGTTGCCTTTACTGTAACTTTTCCGTTTGCAAGTCCTATTAACTGACCATCATCTGTGGCTTTTGCTATACTTTCATCACTTGATGTGTATTTAACTGACTCTATCTGAGCATAGCCCGGCGTAATATTTACTCCCAGATTTACACTCTGGCCTGCTTCGATTCTTGTAATCTTTGCTGTGGCTTCATTCCATGTCACATCTTTTAAGCTTGCTCTGACTTCTATGGTAATCTGACCGACCTTTTTGCTTCCGTCCTTTGCCGTTGCTTTGATTGTGACCTTTCCAGCCTTTAGTGCTGTTACCTTTCCTGTGCTGCTTACTGTTGCAATATTCTTATCGCTGCTTGTATATGTAACTGCCTTGTTCTTTGCATTTGATGGTGATACGCTTGTCTTAAGTACTACTGTTTCACCTACTTCTAATATCTTCTTATCTGCTGATAATGTAATGCTCTTAACCGGCTGTGTTACAACTACCTTGACTGTAGCCTTCTTGTCCGTTCCATCCTTCGCCATGGCTGTGATTGTAGCTGTTCCCACTTTTTTGGCTGTTATCTTTCCTTTTGAGTTAACTGTTGCAACCTTTGTGTCGCTTGATTTGAAGGTTACACCCTTCACTGTTGGCTTTGATGGTGTGAGTGTTGCCTTTACTGTTTTGCTCTGGTTAGGTGCAAGATTGATTGTCTTGGCATTAAGCTTAACCTTTGTCACAGGTGTTCCTACCCTGATTGTACATACTGCCTTTTTGTTAGTTCCTTTTGCTTTGACAGTTATCTTAGCTGTACCGTTCTTTTTTGCCTTTACAGTTCCTTTTGCATCTACTGTTGCGACTGATTTGTTGCTTGAAGTCCATACCAGCGGAGTAGATTTCGCACTGCTTGGATTAATCGTCGCTTTGAGTTTCACTGTTTGGTTCTTCTTAAGTGTATAGACCTTTTTGTTTAGAACCACTGATTTGACTGTAGCTTTTTTCTTTCCTGCTGCCGAAACCGGTGTGATGCTTCCAAACATCATACATACCGAAAGCAGAATTGCCATAAGCTTTCTTATGATTTTCTTATCCATATTTGTTCCTTTCCGTATAGCCCCGCTATACTATAATGTATTTGGCGTTCAATTACCTCGCTCATAGTCAATATTATACAATAAATGCCTGTATTTTTCAATTTAATTATAACTTTTGCATAATTATTTTACCTTTTTCTATGTCCATGGTGCGAACCTCTGTTTGTCTCAATTTCATTATACTCCAGTTCCCCTTCTGTAACAGCAGACTTAAGCGCATCATTTACTGCATTTATTATTCCTGCTGATGAATATGTAGCACCGGAAACTGCATCCACATTCAGCGACTGCTCTTCTATTATATCGTCGGTAATTTTCTCTGCACGTTCAAAGAAATTCGGTGTGTCATTCTCTTCAAGAATCTCTATATCCTGCAGCTTACCGTTTTTCACTGTAACTGACACCTTTATCTGGGATTTATATCCCTGTGCACTTCCTTCATACACTCCGTCCTTTAATGTTGCGCCCGAAAAACCTGATAAAATCTCTGAATCCGAATCAAGCTTTACATTATGATTTGTCTCACTGTTTCCAGCTCCTAAGAGTTTAAACGGTAACTGAATTCCAACATCTATAATATGTATGAGCATAAACACCAAAAGACCAATGGTCAACAATCGATGAACAGCCATCCAATGCTTCTTCAATGCTCTTCTAAACAGGTACGAACATAAAATCATAATAAGCACTAAAAAGCAGGCGGTTCCCCAGTTAATCGTAAATAATAGAGAGCCTATTTGCGCATCTTTTAAATCCGTTCCCCAAACATTTCCTGCCATAAGACCATGAACCATCGAAACCACAACAGCCGCAATTCCAAATGGAATATGTGTTTTGTGCAGAATTTTGCGGAGACACCGCGAAGAGAAATTCGCGTAGGCGATTTCTCTTCTGCGATCAGGGCTAATTGAGGCTCCGTCTCAATTAGCTGTATGCAAAATCAGCGCATCAGCGTGATTTTTCATACTATCTCCATTCCATTATAATCAACTTTTCAAAAATCTTATAAATTACAATATTTAACCTCAATCATTTTTCATACTCAACGCCCCATTGGTTATCTCTCCCCAACTATACTGCGCCATATATTCTCCATGATAGGCATTGATTCCATTTGCTGTACCATCCAGCCACTGATAATAATCACAGGTAAACTTTTCTCTGTTGACTCCTATACTTCCCCAATGACTTACAATAATATTCTCACAACCGACCTTCGTTAATACATTAATCAAATCCTTTTTACACTTTTTTAAATAAGAGTAATGATCTCCATCGTCGTCCCACAGTGCTGCGATTATCTCTCCGTTGGTACAGACCGCCCCGTTTCTATCTACCAGATAGGCTAATAATTCCTTTGTCTTGGCAGAGTCGAAATGTAAAGCTTCTTTATTCACAAACACTTCAAAATTGCCAAAACACTGAACATATACTTCCGAATCTGTTTTACGTTCAACAGGATAACGCAAATTCAAAAGCTCCTTCGCAATCTGCTCTGTAGTAACTGGTTTTAATATATATCCACTACACCGCACCTCAGACACAGCATCATAGATAAAATCACTGTAACCTGTGCTGAATATAATATTGATTTTGGGTTGAATTATCTTGATTTGTCTGGCAAGCTCCATTCCGTCCATTTGTCTCATCCGTATATCTAAAAATGCCACGTCTAAGTCCTGCGTACCGGCATACTTAAGTGCTTCTGCGGCTCGACGAAATGATATTACTTCCGAGTCAGGTGATGCTTCACTAATACATCTGCACAATCTCTCTAACATCAGTGGTTCATCATCTACTGCAAGTATTCTCATCTGGTACTCTCCCTTCCTTAACTCTTCCAATCTGCTTTGGAATGCGAATTGTAACACGGGTTCCTTCTCCCCGTCTACTCTCTATATCAACTGCTCCATTTACCATAAGCTTGATACGTTTTGTTACATTATCAATTCCGAGATGGCTCTTCCCATTCTTCCTTTCTTCCACATCAAAACCGCCACCATTGTCCAGGATTGTAATCTCATTATATTTGTAATCAACAATATTATAAAACCTGTCATAAATGGTCTGCTACGCTTATTCTCATACAATATTCCCATAAGAAGAAATAATGTTACCAGACTTGAAAATATCATAAGTCCTATATTTAATTCAGGCATATTGTTAAAATCCGTCATTACCGCACCTCAGCTTTCGTTTTACTAACACATTTCACTATACATTTTCCTTAAAAACACTAATGCCTCCGGCATTGGTAATGGTTTAGAATAATAATATCCCTGTATGTAATCAATCTTTTCATTATGCATACTTTCAGCCTCTTCTTTAGTCTCTATTCCCTCTGCCACCAGTTTAAGTTCCATACCATGAGCCATGCCTACCACAGCACTCACCACCTGTCTAGCCTTAGGTGATGTGAAAAATGCCTTTGACATATCATAATCAAGCTTCACAATAGACACCGGCATCTCCACTATATACATCAGATTTGATTCACCTTTTCCAAAATCATCTAAAGAAAATGTGAATCATCAGTATTTCGAGTCAGACAAATCTGCTTGCTTTGAACGCTTCTATCGAAGCCGCCAGAGCCGGTGAAGCAGGAAGAGGATTTGCAGTCGTAGCTGAAGAGATTAGAATGTTATCAGAACAGACTAAAGATGCTTCTAACAATATTACTGATATTATTCACGAGCTGAATTCTGATACCAAGAATGCCAATGACAGCATAAATGCTTCTGTTCTCTCAGTAACCGAGCAGAACAGACTTATTGAAATCACAAGAGATAAATTCGAACATGTAGTAAAAGAAATTGATGAACTTATCAAAGGTATATCTACTACAGAATCAGTAACCAGTGATATTGTAAAATTCTCAAGCGTTATCTCTGATAATATCTCACAATTATCAGCAACCAGCGAGGAAGTTGCAGCTTCATCAATTGAGGGTCTTAAGAATTCTGATTCCACACTGAATGAGATAACAAACTGTGAGAATATTTTCCACTCTATATATGATTTGGCAAAAGATTTAAAAGAATCATAATAGGTGAACCCAAAAGAAAAAACAGCTATGGGAGCATATCAAGCCCATAGCTGTTTTTTTGTATAACAGTCTTCCAAATCTGCTCACTAGCCTCCAAGTGTTACATCCTGACATTGATACCATTTTATAGCTTCATCAAAATGTGAACTTAAGTATTCAGGCCACATATCATCAATTACAAAAATATCTGCATATACAGATTGAACAGGAAGAAAACCTGACAGTCTTCTTCTCCCTCCCCATCTGATTATCATATCTATTCTTGAAATCTGCTCTGAACGAATTTTCTTATTCAAATCATTGATAACATCCCACTTCCAACTGTAATTAATCAAAATATTTACTTTGATTCCTCCCCCATTAATATCCGTTCTTTCTGTATATTTTAAAAGCTCCCGGGGAAAGCATTTCGACTCTGTATCTCCTAATACCAACAATGAAACGCTCTCACAGGATATTATCCTCACAGCCTCAACGCATGCTTCTGTAAAAGCTTTTACCTGCTCTTGTGGCCGCTTACAGTTATCCATTGTAAATCCATAAAAAGTTATTTCTTCAACACCATATTTTCTCGCATCCTGAACAACTTTAAGTCCCGGAGCCAGACCATATTGATATCCTTTCTCCTTGCCCATTCCCTGCGACTTTGCCCATCTTCTGTTTCCATCCGGAATAATACCAATATGCTTCGGAATTCTCATCGTTTATCTCCAATCATTAATCATTTTTTACATATATTATTCCCAGTATTTTTCAAATTATATCTGGTATTAAAAAAATAGTTTGTTTTGAACATTTTATTGTTACCAGTTCAATTGTATTATGTTAGGCATACAATTTGTTAGGAGGATAAAAATGGAAAAGACACAATACGAACTTAATAAAGGATTAGCTCAAATGTTAAAAGGCGGCGTTATTATGGATGTAACAACACCTGAGCAGGCAAAGATTGCAGAAGAGGCTGGTGCATGTGCAGTTATGGCTCTCGAGAGAATTCCTGCAGATATCAGAGCTGCCGGTGGTGTATCACGTATGAGTGACCCTAAGATGATAAAAGGAATTCAGGAGGCAGTAAGTATTCCTGTTATGGCAAAATGCCGTATCGGACATTTCGTGGAAGCCCAGATTCTTGAAGCAATTGAAATTGATTATATTGATGAATCAGAAGTACTCTCACCTGCTGATGACATCTACCATATTGACAAGACAGAATTTAAAGTACCTTTTGTATGTGGTGCCAGAGATTTAGGTGAAGCTCTTAGAAGAATTAACGAAGGTGCTTCTATGATTAGAACAAAAGGCGAACCTGGTACAGGAGATGTTGTTCAGGCAGTTCGTCATATGAGAAAAATGAATTCTGAGATAAGAAAGATTGTTTCAATGCAGAAAGATGAACTTTTCGAAGAAGCAAAGCAGCTTAGAGTTCCATATGAATTAGTACAGTATGTTCACGAAAACGGAAAACTTCCGGTTGTTAACTTTGCAGCTGGCGGTGTTGCTACTCCTGCTGATGCAGCATTGATGATGCAGCTTGGTGCAGAAGGCGTGTTCGTAGGTTCAGGAATTTTTAAATCAGGAGATCCTAAAAAGCGTGCATCAGCTATAGTTCAGGCAGTAACAAACTATAAAGATGCACAGTTAATAGCAAAACTTTCAGAAGACCTGGGTGAAGCTATGGTTGGAATCAATCCAAGTGAGATTAAAATTATTATGGAAGAAAGAGGACAGTAATATATGAAAATAGGAGTTCTTGCCGTACAAGGTGCATTTATCGAACATGAAAATATGTTAAAACAACTAGGTGTGGATTGTGTAGAAATACGCCAAAAGGAGCAGCTTAAAGATATAGACGGTATCATTCTTCCCGGCGGAGAAAGCACAGTTCAGGGCCAGCTTCTAAGAAAGCTCGATATGCTTACACCTATTAAAGATATGATAAATAATGGGTTACCGGTACTTGCCACTTGTGCAGGACTCATTCTTCTCTCACAGGTAATAGACTCAGAAGCTGAGGCACACCTCGGCACTCTTCCGGTGGTCGTGAAGCGTAATGCATATGGCAGACAGTTATCAAGCTTTAGAATTGACTCTGATACTGAGGGTATCGGCAATTACCCTATGGTATTTATCCGTGCTCCATACATCAAATCAGCATCACCTGATGTCAAGGTGCTTGCTACCGTAGATGATCATATAGTTGCCGTAAGATATGGCAACCAGCTTGGCTTATCATTCCATCCGGAGCTTACATCCGATTTAAGAATCCATAAATATTTTATTGATATGGTGGAAAACAGATAAAATAACAGCAGGTTGTAAACCTTTACAGCCTGCTATTTTTTTATTTATCTTCTTCATAATACCCGATAAAAAGTTAGAAAAATGATTGAATCATACCATCAAAAAGATTTATAATAGAGTTTGTAATAGTGTACGAACAAAGCGAATATAATTGCAAAATAAAAAGGCTTATAAGCCTTTTTAAAGCGCCAATGCGCGTAAACAATATCGGTTGTAACCTTATTTGCACTCACCTTGTAAGCACTATTATGATAACATATCTTTACAGATAAATGCAAGGGAAAAATAAAACTGTATGAAAAAAGGAGATTAGAATGGACAAAAAAATGTATGTGGGAATTGACATGGGAACAAATTCCGTTGGAATGGCGGTTACAGATGAAAACTATAATCTATACCGAGTGAAAGGTAAAGATTTTTGGTGTTCAAGATTATTTAGTGAAGCAAATACTGCAGTCGAACGAAGAACTAATCGTATAGCACGAAGAAGACGACAGCGCGAAGTTGCAAGACTTGGAGTTTTACGCGAACTTTTTTCTGAAGAGATTAACAAAGTTGATGCTGGCTTTTTCCAAAGACTTGATGAGTCAAAATATCACTTAGAAGATAGAGATACTCAACAGCCATATGCCTTATTTGCAGATAGTGGATACACAGATAAAGAATATTATAACGACTATCCTACAATATTTCATTTACGCAACGAACTACTACATCCTACAAAGGAAGAGTATGATGTGCGTTTAGTTTATCTTGCTATTGCAAATATGTATAAACACCGCGGTCACTTTCTTAATGATACTCTTGATGTGGAAAAAATAACTTCAAGCGCCGAAGAAGTTTATCAACTTCTGGTAGAATCGTCTATGTTGTATTGCATAGAATTACCACAAAATATAGACGTTGAAAAATTAATAAATCTAATTGGTGAAAAAGGAGTTTCCAGAAGCAGGCACTTGGAGAATGTCAGTGAGTATCTTGGTGTGCAAAAAAAGGATAAACCTGCATACGAAATACTGAAATTAATCTGTGGTATGAGCGGGCTTCTTATAAACATATACGGCAATGAAATAATTGATGATGAAAATAAAAAATTCAGTTTAAATTTTAGAGATAACAATTATGAAGAGAAAGAAAGCCAGGCATTAGAGATTTTAGGCGACGATTATTTTGAATTAATAGAAATTATAAAAGAGCTTCACGATATAGGTATGCTCTCAAGTATAATAAAAGGACATAAATATCTTTCCGAATCGAGAGTAGAACTTTACGAAGAGCATCAAAAAGATCTTGATATGCTCCAAAGTGTTATGAAAAAATATGATATGAACGCCTACAATAATATGTTCAGAATCATGAAGGATGGAAATTACAGTGCTTATGTCGGTAGCGTTAATGCATTCGGAAAGAAGATCCGTCGAAACGGAGGCAAAGGGAGAACTCAAGAGGATTTCTATAAAAATGTGAAATCTGCTCTTAAAAATTTTCCTCAGGATGATAAAGACGTAATAACCATTTTGTCTAAAATTGAGAACGAGACATTTATGCCTAAACAGTTAACTGCATCTAATGGTGTCATTCCTAATCAGTTACACACCAGTGAAATGCAGGCAATACTTTCAAATGCCGAAAAATATCTGCCATTTTTGCTAAATAAAGACGAATCAGATTTGACTGTTTCTCAAAGAATTGTTGAACTTTTCAAATTTCATATTCCTTATTATGTGGGACCAATCGGTGCAAGTGGTGAGAATGTATGGTCAAAAAGAAGACCTGGAGAAGAAAAGGGAAAAGTATATCCATGGAATTTTGAACAGAAGATTGATACACAAGGTGCTGCCGAGGAGTTCATAGGTCGAATGGTAAGACATTGTACGTACCTGTCAGGCGAAAGAACATTGCCAAAACAGTCACTTCTCTACGAAAAATATATGGTGTTAAATGAGCTTAACAATCTTAGAATAAATGGTTCAAAACCTGATGTAACTGTAAAGCAGGAAATCTACAACAATCTTTTTAAAACAGGAAAAAAAGTTACATTGAAGACATTGAAATCGTACCTATACAACAACTCACTAATACCTTCAATAGATGACGCTGTAATTACTGGTATTGATGCCGGATTCAATTCATCTTTAACTTCAGTTGGAAAATTCCTACCACTATTGGGTGATGCTTTATTTACAGATGAGAATCAGGCTATGGTAGAAAAAATCATTTTCTGGGGAACTGTATATGGTAATGACAAAAAGTTCCTCAAAGAAAGAATACAAAGTGAGTACACAGAAAAACTGTCTCCCGAACAGATTAAACGTATAACAGGATTCAAATTCAACGGTTGGGGAAGACTCTCCAAGTCATTTTTGGAGCTTTCCGGACATTGTGAATGCGGAGAACGTTCAATCATACAAGCACTATGGGAGACAAACCATAACCTTATGGAGCTTTTGTCAGAGCAGTTTGATTTCAAAAAAAATCTGGATGCAATGACAAACAATGTAGAAAAACCTTTATCAACCTGGACAATAGATGATCTAGATGGACAGTATTTATCTGCACCGGTAAAACGAATGGTATGGCAAACTATTAAAATGTTAAGAGAAGTGTGTGAACTGACAGGCAAAGAACCTGACAAGGTATTTGTTGAAATGCCAAGACAACATGAAAAAAATGCTACCCGAAAAGATTCCAGAAAGAAAAAATTACTAGAATTATATACATCCATCAAAAGTGAGCAAAAAGCCTGGGCTGAACTTAAGTTAAAAGAGATTGATGCAAAAAATGAAGCTGACTTTAGAATAAAAAAGTTATACTTATACTATTTACAACAAGGAAAATGTATGTATAGTGGTGAGACTATAGAACTAAGAGACCTTATGAATAATAACCTATACGATATAGACCACATATATCCAAGACATTTTATAAAGGATGACAGCATTGAAAATAACCTTGTACTGGTAAAAAAACAGATAAACAATCACAAAAGTGACACTTTCCCGTTAGAAAAAGATATTCAAAGTAATATGGCAGGATTTTGGAAAGCATTAAGTGAGCGTGGCTTTATAACAAAGGAAAAATATAACAGACTTACTCGAACAGAAGCATTTTCTGATGAGGAAAAGGCTGCATTTATTAACCGACAGATTGTTGAAACTGCCCAGGGAACTAAAGCAATAACACAAGTGTTACAACAGGCATTCCCCAATACACAGGTTGTGTTCGTAAAAGCCAGTATCGTAAGTGATTTTAGAAAAAAATTTGACATAAATAAGGTACGTGCCCTCAATGATACTCATCACGCAAAAGATGCTTACTTAAATATCGTTGTAGGAAATACATACAATACAAAATTTACGAATTCGCCTATCAACTTTATAAAAGCTGGATCAAAGAATCCAAAAAACGATTTCTTTAAGTATAATATGGATAAAATATTTGACTACAATGTGAGTAGAAATGGTGAAAATGCCTGGATAGCTGACAATGGAGTGTCGAAGCAACATGTGCTTGACGTAATCAAAAGAAATACTGTGACAATAACCAGAAAAACAGAAGAAAACCACGGTGCCTTGTCAAATAAAGCAACTGTATGGGGAAAAGATGTAGCCAAAGGTAATCCTAATGCCTATATGCCTGTTAAATCTACAGATGTCAAAGCTTTGGATGTTACAAAATATGGGGGAATCACATCAATTGCAAATTCAGGATATACATTAATAGAATATACTGCAAAAGGCAAGACTGTAAGAAGTCTGGAAGCTTTACCAGTGTATTTAGGAAGAAGCGGTACCCTGACAAAAGAAAAGATAACTGACTATATATTCGATGCACTTTCAAAAGAATATAAGGGTAAAGCGGTAACTGACATAAGAGTATGTGTTCCATTTATCCCGCAAAAATCAAAGGTTAAGATAGATGGGTTCTATTACTATATTGGCGGAAAAACAGGAAACTCTATTTATTTGAATAATTGTGTCCCTCTTTATCTCTCTACTACTGATGAGGAGTATTTGCGCAAATTAATAAAAGCAATGGAAAAAGCCAATTACGAAGAGACTGACAAAAACGGAAATATAATTATCACAAGAGAGAAAAATAATTTACTATTTAAGACTTTATCATTAAAACTTAACAGTAAACCATACAATAATAACAGATGGAATATACATAAAGTACTTGAAGGAAAAGAAGAAATATTCGATTCTTTGGATATTGAGAAGCAGTGTTTTGTGCTAAACCAGATTATTTGCTGGATTAATTCAACTACACAAAGCATTATTCTAAAAGATTTAAAAGGTAGTGAATATGCTGGTATGATAAAGATAAATAAAAAAATATCAGAGTGCGATGAGTGTATTCTAATCCACCAATCAATAACAGGTATGTACGAAAGAAGAATTGACCTGTTAAAGGTATGAGTTGGCGCACAATAGTGGTCTCAAAAAGTGCTAAGCTTGATTATCATATGGGCTATATGGTAGTCAGGCAGGCGGAGACGACTAAAATATTTTTAAACGAGATAAGTACAGTTATTATAGAGACTACAGCGGTCTCTATAACCGGTACTTTGATGAGCGAGTTTATTAAAAATAAAATAAAAGTAGTATTTTGTGATGAAAAAAGAAATCCTTCATCAGAACTTGTGCCCTATTACGGTTCGCATGATACCAGTGCCAAAATACGAAATCAAATGGCCTGGAATGATGATATAAAAGCCATTGTATGGACAGAAATCGTAGCTGAAAAAATCCGAAAACAAAAAGAGCTATTAGAAAGAGTACACAAATACGAGGAAGCTTCATTACTCCAAAGTTATATAGCCCAACTTCAATATGGAGATTCTACAAATAGAGAAGGACATGCTGCGAAAGTTTACTTTAATGCATTATTTGGAAAAGATTTTACAAGAACATCAGACAGTAACATCAACGCTGCCCTTAATTATGGTTACAGTATTATTTTATCTTCCTTTACAAGGGAAATAGTAGCTAATGGATATATTACACAGATAGGATTATTTCATGACAATATGTTTAATCAGTTCAATCTGGCTTCAGATTTGATGGAGCCCTTCAGACCGATTGTGGACAAGACAGTATACGATATGCAACTCCAGACTTTTGAAAAAGACGAGAAAATGCTATTAGTCAATATACTAAATCAATCTGTTCGAATTAGCGACAGGTCGGAGTATGTAAATAATGCAATAAAAATATACTGTAAAAGTATTTTTGATGCACTATGTGATAAAGATGTTGCTATGATAAAATTCTATTCAATTCAAGAGGAAAAGGAATGAGTTATAGATTTATGAGAATACTTGTGATGTTTGATTTACCTGTAACTACTGCATCAGACAGAAAAGAATATGCGCGATTTAGAAAATATCTGATAAAGTCGGGATTTCTTATGATGCAGGAGTCTGTGTATTGCAAGCTGTCTCCCAACTCAACTCTGGCTGATGCTGTAATAGAAAATGTCAAAAAAAACAAGCCCGAAACAGGACTTGTACAACTACTTAAAGTAACTGAAAAACAGTATGCAAAAATGGAGTATATAGTTGGCGAAGGACAATCAGATGTATTATCTACAGATGACAGACTGGTAATATTGTAAAATACACTAAAATAAAATGGAGATTGTTATGAAACTGGTAGAAAGAGAGCTTGGTCTTGAGATACAATTGAAAGAGAATATAGTATCTGTTATTGTGATAGAGGATGTTTCGTTAAGATTATCTATTATCGAAGAATTGTATTCCCAGATTATGGGAAAAGAAGGTAACTGGCTACTTGTAGAAAATGAAAAGAATTACGAAATAAGCAAAAAAGCTGATTTGATATTAGAACCTTTTTCATTAGAATTGAACAACAAAAAAGCTAAAACGAAACTATATCAGGATATAAAAACAATTGCTCAGGATTTCTCTTTTTCTCAAGGTTTAGAACTCCATTCCCATATTTGCAGTTATCTGGAGAATCTACTGGAAAGAGTATCCTATCCCGTAAAATACAATGAAGAATGGAATATATTAGAGCTTCTAAAAGCTTATGGTGTAGAACTATGCGAAGAATGCGACAGTATATGCGAAAAAATATTTAATTACATTAAGCTAATTGCCGATGTGTGCAGAACCAATATATTTATAACAGTAAATATAAAGCATTATCTGACCTCAGAGCAAATATCAGAGTTGTACAAACTTGCTAAATATAGTAAAATACACTTAATACTAATTGAATTCAATATGTGTGGTGATAAATACGATTGTGAAAAAGTATATGTTATCGACAAAGACAATTGTATTATAACATTTTGAATTAACAAACACTGTTTTGTACTATTTTGTGTTATAGAATTATTTCGCACAATGCTTACACATATGCCAATATGTATAGGCTCGGTGATGACCTCATAATAAATTTGAGGTTTGAGAGCCTTGTAAGTATATAAAGGTATAAAACGGACTTTTTGGAAATTGTAATACAGTTGAAGTTTGAGAGCCTTGTAAGTAAATAAAGGTATAAAACATTGTCTCGCCGTCACGATAATACAGATATGTTTGAGAGCCTTGTAAGTAAATAAAGGTATAAAACAGGCATTCCTCTAACATTTTAAACCTTGTCGTTTGAGAGCCTTGTAAGTAAATAAAGGTATAAAACATCTCATAATTACCATTAGCTACGTCAGATGTTTGAGAGCCTTGTAAGTAAATAAAGGTATAAAACAAGTATGGCACAGGAAAGAACAACTGTAGAAGTTTGAGAGCCTTGTAAGTAAATAAAGGTATAAAACTACTACAGTGCAAGGAAAAGGCGACACATAGTTTGAGAGCCTTGTAAGTAAATAAAGGTATAAAACTGATCAATTATTTTATGATGCATCAGATATGTTTGAGAGCCTTGTAAGCAAATAAAGCTATATAACTGTAAATTTCAGAAATAAAGGTAATAGTAGGTTATTAATCATCATAAAAATAGTTACAAAAATCAACTCTTTTCAGGCAATTTCCAATTTTTCAACAAGATTCAACGAAAGCTCTCTAGCCATATTCTCCCCTTGTACTATCGCCTCATCACAAAGTGCATCCACCGAATGACAATCAGCACCGATGATTGTACGCACCCCACTTTTGGCGACCTCCTCCCAGAAAAAATCTGCCGGATACGGATATCTTTCCCCCGATAAAAATCTGGATTTTCCACGTCGAAATCCATTTGCGTTCAGTTCCAAAATATAGTCGCGCTTAACAGCTTCATTCAACAGCATATCTATGGCCATTTTAACCGAATCATCCACCTGAAAGTCATTGATAAACATCAAATCCGGATGAGCAATATAGGCAAAATATCCGGTATTCATTGCATCAATACAGTTCTTGACATATGATATACAGTCTACAGTGCTATGCATATCGCTATATACATTTGACATAGCCCCATCTTCACTAACATAAAAATGTTGACCAAGAATCAGATATTCCACACCTTTTTGCTCCAACAATTGCTTGTAATAATCGTCATAATTTGTAAGGTACTCTGCCTCCATGCCCAAAAGGACCTTAATCTGTCCCCGATATTTTTCTTTTAACTTTAGTGTCTGGTTTATATATTCTTCCAGTCTCGAATAAGGCATTCGCATCCCAAACACATCCCCCGGATAAGGTATATGGTCTGACATACCAATTTCCTCCATCTGGTTCGCTACTGCACACTTCACGTAATCCTCTATTGTTCCACCGGCGTGACCACACATTTCATTGTGGGTATGATAGTTGCATTTCATATCTTCTATCTCCATTCCTCTATAACACAGGTATGCTTCTTGTCACTACCATCTGCCTCGTAGCTAATTCCAACTAAAAGAATCTTATCACTGTAACCGGTCAAAGCTCCCTGATATCTCTTCTCTTTAATCTGCTTAATCGCTGTATCAGCTGACTTTTTATATTTAAGTTCCACCACTATGGCAGGTCTCCAGCCCGCATTGGCTCTTGGGATAAACACAAAGTCTGCAAATCCTTTTCCTGCCGGCATCTCACGAACAATATTGTAATATGCCGGTGCTGTAAAGTATGCCATTGTAAGAACACAGCTTAAAGAATTCTCATCATTGTATTTAAGGACTGATGTGTAAGTATCATGGGCAAGCTCTATTATCTCCGCCACCTTTTCTGCATTTCCATCAATAGTTGCCATAAGTAATTCATCACATCTTGATATAGTCTTAGCTATATCCTTCCACTCTCCAACCTGCAGGGCTGCCTCAAATGCAGTTGCAACTTCGTAGTTTGGAATATACGCATTTTTTCTGTCTGCATCATATGCAAGATAGCCCAGATGAATCAGTGCAGTTAGTGCATCATCCTTTGACGCAACTGTCGACAAATCATTTTGAAATGAATTAGTATTAACACTAACTCTTCCACCTGCAAGCATAGTCATA
>JBGVIE010000025.1:0-38661 GCA_045122895.1 Lachnospiraceae bacterium | reverse complement strand
GTAAATGATATGAGGGAACTGCTTATGAAGCTTAAGGAGCAGGGAAAGACAATAATACTTGCGTCACATTCCACAGAGGACATAGAGATACTATGTGATACAGTACATGAGATGGATAAGGGTGTGATTAGTGAGATGTAGGGATAAAAAAAGTCTGCCGCATTTTTGCGACAGACTTTTTTTTCAATGCAATTTGGAAGCTCTGCGTCTATCTTTAATTAACAGGAATAACATACCGATTGCTATGAAGATTAGCACCAATACAAATATCATATAAAATACTCCGATTCCCAGTGTTTCTGAACCGTCTGCATGTGAATCATATCCAAACCATCCGCATTTTGCACCGAAATTAAGGAAGTTATATGGTGCATACATTGTGTCATACCATCTCATACCACTGTATCCTAAGATTGTGACAAATAAGACATATATAAGTGAGGGAATAGTGGCATAAAGTGCGTGAATATTAGTTGATTCATATTCATAATCAAAAATAATAAAATCCAAAATCGCAAGTATTGGACCTGAGAAGTGAACACAGTAGCTTGAATAATAATTATGTGTGTACGCTCCTATAAAACCATATTCACTATTTGGGGCTAACAAAAACATATACACTAAAAAAGTAACAGTAATAGAAATTGTCAGCATAAATTTTATTATGTAAAATACGTTATTTTTATAGTTCTTACTTCCATTACTCTTTAGATACATAACATCAAAAATGAGCGAAACCAGTAAAATGATTTCAATCCATATATTTGACAGTGTTGTAAAAAAAGTAAATGTCTGAAGATTATTATATCCAACAACAACTCCGTATAAAGATACAGAGATTGCAAGAAACTTAAGCATAATTCCTTTAATTTTTTCGTTTCGTAATTCTTCGCTCATATAATATTCCATTTCCTTTTTGTATAGTATTGTCTGTTCTGAACAGATACAATATAGCACACTACCATAAACAAAAGCAATTTAATTTTTTTCTAAATTATGCTATCCTATTGTTAATAGGTGAGCGGAGGAAGCAAGATGCTGGATATAATAATAGTGGAAGATAATAAAGAAATAGGTACACTTTTACAGGATTTTCTGAGTAGAGAAGGATTTGTAGTAAGTGTTGCCGTAAGTGGAGAGAAGGCGGTAGAGCTATTTGAAATGTACGGAGCGAAGCTCGTTATTCTGGATATTTGTCTGCCGGGAATAGACGGATTTTATGTGTGCAAGAAGATTAGAGAGAATTCCAATGCGCATATAATGATTGCAAGTGCCAGAAATACAAAGGAAGATATGTTAAAGGGACTTGGGCTTGGGGCAGATGATTATATTGAAAAGCCCTATGATATAGATATTCTTATGGCGAAGATAAAGGGTGTTTTTATGCGAAAATACGCCTCGTTAGAACTTGTGTCAGATGAAATCAGGCTTAATACAGTTAACAATATTGTGTATGTGAATGATGAGCAGATTGACACGACTATAAAGGAATATGAACTTTTGAAATTTATGATTGAGAATAAGGGTGTTACGCTCAAAAAAGAATATTTGTTTAATACAATCTGGGGCAGTGATAGCGAGTCAGAGCTTCAGACCCTTACGGTTCATATTAAGTGGTTGCGCCAGAAAATCGAAAAAGATCCAAAGAAACCAAAACACATATTAACAGAGTGGGGAGTGGGGTATAGATTTGAGTAAATACAGAAAATTTATTGTATGCTTTATATTTTTTGAACTTCTTCTTTTTGTGTGTTCTGATTTTTTAATACAAAAGGAACTAAATAAAAGTGTTACAAAAATGCACAAGGTGGAGATTAGCAGAATCGTTAAGCTGCTTGAGGAGGGAGAGAGTCTTGAGGAGATTATAAAAGCAAAATACAGAACAATAGTGAACGTTGAGAAGTTTGATCCTGACAAGCCCTGTAGAAATGATTACACAGTTGAGAGTGTGGGTGGTGAACTTTACCGGTTTGAATATCAAAAATATCAGAATAAATCTGTACTACGGGTGTTTCGGTGTTGCTTTATGTTACTCATAGCTCTAACAATTTTGCTGCTTATATACATAGGAAGAAAGATACTTGCACCATTTGTCAGAATGAACAGTATGACAAACGAGCTTGCAAAAGGCAATCTGTCTGTTCCAATCAAACAGGAAAAAAGCAAATATTTTCATAAATTCTTATGGGGAATGGATATGCTTCGGGAAAAGCTTGAGGATAATAAAAGAAATGAGCTTGCTCTTTTAAAAGAGAGAAAGCTGCTTGTTTTGTCATTGTCTCACGATATAAAAACGCCTTTATCTGCGATTGATTTGTATTCAAAGGCGTTGAAGATGAATCTCTATGACAGTGAGGAAAAGAAGCTTGAAGCAATATCGGGTATAGAGAAAAACATAGCAGATATAAAGAGGTATGTTGGTGAGATTGCAAATGCTTCCCGTGAAGATTTTATGTCGTTAAGTGTTGAAAATGGCGAAGTATATTTATCGGATATAACAAAAGAAATTGAAGAGTATTATCGTGACAAAATGAAAACTCTGCATATCGATTTTGACATAGATAAAACAGAGGATTGTCTTGTATACGGTGACAGGGACAGATTAGTTGAAGTGTTACAGAACATTATAGAGAACGCAATAAAGTATGGCGATGGAGAACGAATAGCTGTTTCTTTTTCAGAGGAAGAGAATTGCAGGCTGGTGACAGTCACTAACACAGGAGGTTCTCTGGATGAAGAAGAATTGCTTCATATATTTGACTCGTTTTATCGTGGAAGCAATAGCAGTAAAGAGAGTGGAAGTGGACTTGGTCTCTACATATGCCGGGAACTTATGCATAAGATGGATGGGGAAGTTTTTGCAAGTATGGGTGAAGAGTTTAGTGTGACCGTTGTTATAAGAAAGCTGGGATAAAATTGCATTAAGCTTCAATAACAATTATAACCGGGTTTTTCATATGAGTATGATAAACCCGGTTATAATGTTATTGAATGATTTCTTAACAGAAATAAATATTTATTTCACCAAAAGAACAGGTAGTATTTAAGGATTATTTAATAAATTGGGTTCTATAATTAGAGCAACAAGTTGATAAACAAAGAGAAATGGAGGCAAATATGTACTTTAATATTTTAAAAAGAGACATAAAAAGGAAAAAGACGATGAATGTAATTCTGTTGCTCTTTACTGTGCTGGCATCAATGTTTGTGTCATCAGGAATAAGCAATGTGGTTACGGTGATGAATGGAACTGATTATTTTCTTGATAAGGCAGGAATCGGTGACTATATGATATTTACCCAGAGTGGTGATGGTGGGGTTACTAAGATTCTTGATGAATCCCAAAATGTGGAAAGCTATAAGATGGAAGATTGTCTCTGGCTTTGTAAGGATGACTTAAAGATTTCAGGAAAAGAAGTCGAGATGAAGAGCAGTACAGTTGTATTGGAGGGATTTAGTGACAGTGCAATTACCTATTTTAAATCCAATAACGAAGAATTAAAAAGTGTAAAACGTGGTGAAATTTATGTGACGGCAGGACTTCTTAAGAAGAATAATGTAAGTGTTGGTGATGAGTTAAGAATTAATCTTAAAGGAACAGACAGGAAGTTTAAGATAGCAGGAGAAATCAAAGATGCACTTCTTGGTTCTGATATGATGGGAAACACGAGGCTTATTATTAATCAGGAGGATTACCTCGAATATGACAGTGATGAATTTAAAGAATATAACGGTCGTATTTTTTACATAAAAGCAAACGATGTAAAGGCTGTAAAATCTGAGACAACAGACGCCAAAGGAATATTATTTTCTGGTGAAAGAAATATGATAAAGCTCTGTTATGTAATGGAAATGCTTGTGGCGATGATAGTACTTGTGCTTAGCGTGTGCCTTTGCATAGTATCATTTGTGCTGCTTAAGTTTGTAATAACATTTACAATCAACGAAGAATTCAGGGAAATAGGAGTTATGAAGGCGATAGGGATTAAGAACAGAAAAATCAGAAGCCTTTATATGACAAAGTATTTTGCAATGTCAGTGGTTGGCGGAATTATTGGTTTCTTCGCAGGAATACCATTTGGTTCGGTATTGATAAGCTCTGTATCTGAGAAAATGGTACTTGGTAATGATGCAGGAATACTTTTAAACATAGCAGGTTCAATGCTTGTTGTACTTGTAATGAGTGGATTTGCATATTTTTGCACAAGAAAAGTTAAGAAAGCAACGCCTGTTGATGCCATAAGAAATGGCCAGACAGGAGAGCGGTTCAGCAAGAAGACAAGATATTCAATAAGAAAAACACATTTTGGAAACGCGTTATATATGGCGGTTAATGATGTGCTTAGCGCACCAAAAAGATTCATAACAATAACACTTTCGTTTTTCTTATGTTCAATATTTGTATTTGGAGTTGTTATGGTTACAGACACCATGAAGAGTGACAGACTTATTGGAACTTTTGGAAAAAAATCAGATGTGTACATAACTTCAGCAAAGCTTATGGAGATGGAATTTATCTCAAAAGAGGGTAATGAGAATATTATAAAGCAGATTGAAAATATTGAAAATGACCTGGAAAAAATGGGAATGCCCGGAAAAGTTAGTACAGAGGTCTGGTACAAATATCCTGTAACCTCTAATGGCAAAGTATATTCAGTGACATTGCAGCAGTGCAAACAGAACAAAATGTCTGATTATGAATATACGCAGGGAAGTGCTCCACAAAATGCTGATGAAATAGCTATAACTAAGACTGTCGCAAAAGAGATTGATGCGCAGATTGGTGATACAGTGACAATTGATTTTGGAGATGAAAAAAGAGAGTGTATAGTAACAGCTTATTTCCAGACAATGAATCAGCTTGGAAGTGTTATAAGAATTCACGAAGACGCACCCACAGATATGAGCAATGCCAGTGCTCTTATGGCTTTTCGGATTGATTTTGATGACAAGGTAAACGATAAGGAATTAAGGAAGAGAATCGACAGGATTAAAGATTTTTATGATATAGAGGAAGTATTTGATGCAGCACAGTACTGCGATGATTGTATGGGAGTTGCAGATACAATGGATGCAGTTGCAAAGCTTTTACTTATAATAACATGTATTGTGGTGATACTTGTTACAGTGCTGATGGAGAGAACTTTTATATCAGATGAGACCAGCCAGATAGCTCTTTTAAAAGCAGTTGGCTTTAGGAACAGTTTCATACTGAGATGGCATGTTTTGAGATTTATGCTTGTGGCAGTTACATCAGAGGTGTTAGCAATAGCATTTACTTATCCTGTGACAAAGCTCTGGTGCGATCCAATTTGGAAAATGATGGGTGCAACAAATGTTAAATATTATTTCAAACCATTGTCATTAATGGTGGTTTATCCTGGAATAATTCTTTTGATAAACTTTGTGTCAGTGCTTCTCACTGCATTGTACACTAACAGGATAACAAGCAATGACATTGCAAATATTGAATAGATTTGGAGGAAAAAATTATGGCGAAGATTTTAGAAGTAAAAGATTTATGTAAGACTTATGTGATAGATAAAAGACAGAACAATGTACTTAAAAATGTGAATTTTTCAGTGGAGGAGGGTGACATGGTGGCAATTATGGGTCCTTCCGGTTCAGGAAAATCAACACTTTTATATTCCGTATCGGGAATGGATATACCAACAAGCGGTACTGTGATTTTTGATGGGAAAGAGATTACAAAGCTGAAGGCTGATGAGCTTTCAAATGTGAGATTAAATGAGATGGGATTTATTTTTCAGCAGATGTATATGATGAAAAATCTTACAATTCTCGATAACATTTTACTCCCTGCACTTGAGAGTAAAAAGGAACATATATCTAAGGCTGATAAGATAAAAAGAGCAGAGGAGCTTATGAGAAAGCTTTCAATAATAGATGTTGCTGACAATGGAATCAACGAGGTGTCAGGAGGTCAGCTTCAAAGAGCCTGCATATGCAGAAGTATGATAAATAATCCAAGACTGTTGTTTGCTGATGAGCCAACGGGCGCACTTAACAGAACATCTTCCCTTGAGGTTATGGATGAAATTGTTAAGCTTAACGAAGAAGGGACAACTGTTATGATGGTAACTCATGATGCGAAAGTTGCAGCTAAGTGCAAAAGAGTTCTGTATATAGTTGATGGAAATATCAAGGGTGAGTATGTGGCTCCTGATGATAAGACACTTAGCAGCACTGATAAAGAGAGAAAATTAAATACATGGCTTATGGATTTAGGGTGGTAATCTGTTTTTATATGTGGTATTATCTTCCTGTAATATGTAACAGTTTTCGAGGTTGGCTCTGAGCAGTTACATCATGTTTATTATAAGAAAGGAAGAGGGACTATGGAAAAAGTTAATACTTGCAGCTATGGCACTGGTTGTTATGTTTGCATTAACGGCATGTATGGAGGCAAATGAGGTTATCAAGATTAACAGCGATGGCAGTGCAACAATGGTATCTGAGATATCAATTGATAAAGAGAAATTTATGGATTATATGGATCAGTACATGAAGGAACAGACGGGTTCTTCCATGACAAGTGCCCAGAAGGCAGAGATGGAGCAGAGTATGTTAAGCGATGGCACATACAAGCTTGAGAAGAAAAATGGCAAGGAATACTATGTGGCTAAGAATACACAGAAGATATCGAATAAAGCACTTAATAAGGCAATGAACGAGGATGGCAGTGTTGGATACATTAAGAGTAATGTCTTCTATCTTAAGGCTAAGTATGATACAGATGATGAAATGGAAGAGATGTTAAGTGATCCAAGTATTTCTCAAAAGGAACTTGAAGAGGTTATTAAGTGTACATACTCAGTACAATTTCCAAAGGAAATCAAGTGTGTATATGGAGGAAAGATTTCTAAGACTAATAAGAAGGTTGCTGTTTTTGATATTAAGTATGGCAAGACAGTTACAATGTTTGCTTCAACGTCTAAGAGCATTACTCTTAAAAGCACAAAGAACAAGATTAAAACACTTAACGCTGTATCGAAGACAAAGATTACAAGAAAGTCATCAAAGAAGAATTCTGTTGATGTAAGATTCAGTAAAGTTAAGGGTGCTACAAAGTACGAGGTAATGTACTCAACAAGTAAGAATTTTAAGAACAACAGCAAAAAGACAGTAACTTCAACAAAAGCAACGATTAAAGGCTTAAAGTCAGGTACAAGATATTATGTACGAGTAAGAGCTGCAAAGAAAAATTATGCAGATAAGTATGTTTATAGTGCCTGGTCAACAACAAGCATTAAGACAGCAAAATAAAATGATTTATCCCATGTGCTTAACGGAGTGCATGGGATATTTTTTATAACTGGTTATAAAAAAAAGAAACAAACTGAACATTTATTAGATATCAGATGTGGCTATACTATGAGTAAATTGAGAAAAAAGGAGAATAATAGAAATGAACAACAAGATTTTTAAATTAGTATTTGCAGCGATGTTTACTGCATTGTGCTGCGTGGCTACTATGATGATTAGAATTCCAACTGTTGGAACTAACGGATATGTAAACATTGGTGATACAATTGTTTTATTATCTGCGTGGATGCTTGGCGGTGTATATGGAATGGCAGCAGCAGGTCTTGGTTCTGCAATGGCAGATTTGCTTGCAGGATACACACAGTATGTTCCGGGAACGTTTGTAATCAAATTTTTGATGGCTTTGGTGGCAATTATGGTATTTAATTTTATGACAAAGCTTGTAAAAGTTAAGTTTGTTAGTTATATTGTAAGTGGTGTTCTTGCTGAAACAGTTATGGTAGTAGGTTATTTCTTATATGAAAGCACACTTCTCGGATATGGTTTAGCAGCAGCATCTTCTATACCAGGTAATATGATTCAGGGCGTTACATGTCTTGTACTTGGTGTAGTAGCAATCAATGCACTTGAAGGTGTTAAAGAATTTAAAGGATATATAAGCAAGACAAATTAAAGTCGGCAGAATGGAGATTGTCATGTTAGAGCAGATTAAGAATGAGGCAAAAGAGACTGCAAAAGAGATATGTGAAGTGGCAGGTCTGAAAAAAGGTCAGATATTAGTTGTAGGATGTTCGTCAAGCGAAGTATGTGGAGACAAAATAGGAACAAACTCAAATCTAGATGCTGCAAAGGCTGTGTTTCAGGGTATATATGAGATATGTACAGAAAGAGGAATATATGTTGCGGCACAGTGTTGTGAGCATCTTAATCGTGCGATAATAATTGAGAGAGCAGCAGTACCATTTTCGGAAATTGTCAATGTAGTGCCACAGCCAAAGGCAGGTGGTTCCTTTGCTACAACTGCTTACAAGACCTTTAATGATCCGGTAGCAGTAGAAGAGATTAAAGCAGATGCAGGTATTGACATAGGTGGAACACTTATTGGTATGCACATAAGAAAAGTAGCAGTGCCGGTGAGACTTAATAACAATCGTATAGGTGAGGCTTGTGTATTTGCTGCCAGAAGTCGTGCAAAGTTCATTGGTGGCGAACGAGCAGTTTATGATATGGATTTGACATAGAAAGGGAGTAAGTTATGAGCAGTGCAAAAGAAAGGGCAATTGAGATTAGAAATGATTCATCAATGATGAAGAATTGTTCAGAGACTATTATGATGGCGTATGCAGATGAGCTTGGTTTTACACAGGAACAGGCGGCAGCAATAGCAACAAACTTTGGCGGTGGTATGAAGTGTGGAGCGACCTGCGGTGCTATAACAGGAGCACTTATGGTACTAGGAGCACTTGGAATCAACAATCCCAAAGCAATATCACAGTTTCATAAAATGATGAGAGATAATCACAGTGGAATGACTGATTGCGTGGATTTACTTAGAGAGAATGCGGCAAAAGGCAATGACAAGAAATCTCACTGTGATGCGATGATATATGAAGCGATTGATTTGGTCGAGAGGCTGAGAGAAGAATATAATAATAAATAATAAGGAAGGCTGGCGTGCGCGCCAGCCTTCGATTCTAAACAAAGTCAAACATACAGTTATATTGCTTACAACTATTTATATTATATTTTCCATATCTTGTTTATTAAACAACGAACGTCTAACTTCCATTACTTTGTTAGGACCTTCATCATCAATAGCATCAACTAAATCGTTGGCTGCTTTGAGGTTAGATAGCTCATTCTTAATAAATATATGAGGTAATGTCGTTTAAATCGTCAAAGAAAAATGGCAAATATCTAATATGGTAGTTATAATGAGTCATTAATATTCTCCCTTAATTTTGCAAAAATCTCATCATGGGTATATCTTGTAGTAGTCTCTTCAGCCATTTTATCAGCAATATCCAATGCGTATTCTGTTGATTCTGTAAGCATTGAATATGTTTCTTAAATCAGATATCGGTTTAATCTGAATCATCAAATCATCTCCTTATCATAATTATGATAAAATAACACCATTACATATTCGTTATATGTAAAGCAGCAAGAAATATCAAGAAAAAATCGGCTAGAGATTGTAAAGAAAGTAAGAAAAATTTTTTACAGTACCTTGCAATTTCTCTTGTATCTTGATATAAGTATTCTTAACAAATAAAAGGATATTTTATAGGATATAGTAATTATCCAAAATGCAAATATAGAAATAAGGCATGAGGAGTACCATGAAAAATATTAAACTAACGATATCATACGACGGAACTAAATATAACGGATGGCAAAAGCAGGGAAACACAGATAACACTATTCAAGGCAGACTGGAATCAACAATAGGTCGTTTCGTTGAAGAAGAGATTGAACTTTCAGGCTCAGGAAGAACAGATGCAGGTGTACACGCAAGAGGACAGGTGGCAAATTTTAAAATATCAGACAAAACATATGAAAGAATCAAATCAATCTATCCTCATATGTCAGACATTAGAGAAGCACTTAATGAATATCTTCCAAAGGATATCAAGATAATAGAAGTTAAGGAAGTTGATGAGAGATTTCATGCAAGATTAAACGCTACAAAGAAACATTATTCTTACACGATAGATAACGCTTTAGTGCCGAATGTATTTGCAAGAAATTATATGATAAGAATCAAAGAGAAAATAGATGTAGACAGTATGAGAAAAGCAGCCACTTACCTTATCGGAGAACATGATTTTAAATGCTTCTGTGCTAATAAGAAGATGAAAAAATCTACAGTCAGAACCATATATGAGATAAATATAAAAGAGGAAAATGGAATAATAACAATAGATTATTTTGGCAATGGTTTTTTATACAATATGGTACGAATAATGACAGGGACACTTATTGAAATAGGACTTTCAAAAAGAAAACCGGAAGATATGATAAGAGTGATGGAGTCGCTTGACAGAGCTGCGGCAGGATTTACAGCACCGCCAAGCGGATTGTTTTTAGAGGAAGTATTTTACGAAAAGGAATAGCCTAAGTGAAGTCGGATTTTTTTATCAGAAAAACAGAGGCAATCATAGTGATAGTTTCGGCAATAGGAGCTACAAACCAAATAATCCATACAGGAAGGAAAAGTGGCAGAACAAGTATCAGAAGCACATTTAACAGTATGCCACGAAGAAACGCAATTGTAAGCGAATAGCCAGACCGGTAGGTTGCCTGCAGGTAAGTTGTGGCAAATATGTTAACGGCCATAGGTATAAGGCATAAAAAGTAGGCATGTATTGCAAAACGTGATAGTTTGTAAATTTCCGCATTAGGTTTTACAAAAGCTTCTGTAAGTGTATCTGGAAAAATATTTACATATATAAGAAGCAGAAATGCGAGTATAAGCGTTGCGGTTAAAGACAAATTGACTGACTTTTTAATCCGGTCTTTTTTGCCTGCACCATAGTTATGGGCAATAATAGGCTGTGCTGCCTGAGTAGCACCATTGAAAAGTGAAATACATACTATAACCGAGTTGGTAAGTACTGAATATACCACAACTCCGTCGTTGCCCAGATAAGACAATATCTGAATATTAAATACAAAAGTAGTAACTCCGCTTGAAAGTTCAGCCAGGAAAGTAGTAAGCCCTGTTTTGATAATTTTCGGCAACATAAAAAAATCTATATAGGAAAGCTTGAAGTCTAAGTTGTTGTTTTTACTTAAGAAGTGACTAAAAGCAATAAGTGCATTCACAATGTTTCCAATAACTGTTGCTAAAATTGCGCCACGCATTTCCATATGAAGATTATATATAAAAATATAGTCAAGAATTATATTAATGCCTGAGCCTGCAAGAACAGCCATCATCGCGCGGTTGGGGTCTTTGTCATTGCGGATAAAACCCTGAAGGCAGGAGCAGAATAGAAATGCACCGGCTCCAATAAAAAGAATTCTCCCGTATTCCATAGCATAGTCAATAGTTTTACTGTTAGCACCTGCAAGGTAGCAGATATCTTTAAGATAAATATTACCGAGTATCGTCACAAGTATTGATAAGAAGGACACGCATATAATTGATGTGCTAAAAATAGTATCAGCTTTATTTTTGTCATCTGAACCAATTGCAATAGAACATAACACACCGCCGCCGATACCAAACATATTTCCAATGCCAAATAGAAGTGAAAACAAAGGTAATAACAGATTTAGCGCAACTAAAGCTTTAGGACCGATACCATGACCTACCATAACAGTATCGGCTATAACATATACTGATGTAACCATGGTTGCACAGATAGATGGCACCAGGTATTTTCTATATAAAATACTAATATTATCGTTAGACAAATCCATTTGTTTCATTGCTGTGAATCCTTTCTTTAAAAGGTATTTTAAATAATATCACACTTGTAATTTTACTACAAGATATATATAATTGTTTGTAGGAGAAATGAAGAATATTTACTGTATTATTTTCAGTAATATTCTCGTATATATACTAGGAGAAGAATATGAAAAAGATTTTTATTATGGCAATATTTTCGTTATTGATGGCAATGGGAATGTCTCAGAATATAATTGCAGAGGAATTAGAGGAGATAGAAGAAACTGAAGATATGCTTGAGTATGATGCACCAGATGATATTAAGAATATCAAAGCAGAGTCATCCACTGCAGGAGCGAAGATTACCTGGGCAGAGGATTGCGTGGATGGTTATTATATATATAAATCAAATAAGAAAAATGGCACATACAAAAGAGTAGCAAGAACTGAATACGAAGTATACACAGATAAACAGGCAGAATATGGTAAGATTTACTATTATTATGTTTTGTCTTATTATGAATACGAGGATGGACACATTGAATACAGCAATAAGTCAGACACCGTAAGTGCGAAGAAAATGCTAAAGCGTCCGGTGTTAAAAACTGCGAAACGCACATACGCAAAGCAAATTGAACTTAGCTGGTCAAAAGTTAAGGATGCCTCAAAATATGTACTATACAGGAGCGAGACGAGATATGGAACATATAAGAGGATAGCTACTACAAGAGCAAACAGGTATGTGAACAAAGTATCAGCAGACAAGACATATTTCTATAAAGTGAAGTCGGTAGCTTCCAATAATGCACAGAGTGATTTTTCCAATGAAATGAAGGTAGCTTCGGCGATAACACCAGTTGATGACAAACTGTATTATGTGGATGTTTCAAAGCAAAAATATACATATTCAGAGATGGTAAGAGATATAAAGCAGTTAAAGAAAAAGTATCCGAAATATTTTTCATACAGGATAGCGGGAAAGACTTATGATGGCAGAAGCCTTATTCTAATCAGAATGGGAAATAAGAATGCTGATAATAAGATTTATGTGCAGTCGACCATTCATGCCCGTGAGTACATGAATACAATGGTTACAATGTCAGAGTTTGAATTTTATCTTAATAACTGGAATACAATGTATGATGGAAAGAGGACATATGGTGATTTGTTTAATGACACCTGTGTATACTATCTTCCGATGATGAATCCGGATGGGGTTTCAATTTCCCAGTTTGGTCCTTATGCCATAAGAGATAAGAAGCTCAGAGATAATATTTTAAGGATGGGTGTAACTGATTATTCAAGGTGGAAATCAAATGCGAGAGGAGTAGATCTTAATCGTAATTTCCAGTCGTATTGGAGCAGAGTGGGAAAGCCGGGACCAGATTTTTTCTCAGGTTATTCACCTAACTCGGAACGAGAGACAAAGATTATTATGAAGATTATTAACACTCATAAGTTTGATTATATTCTCACATATCACTCAATGGGAGGAGAAGTCTTTTATGATATAGGACAGACAGGATATATATATAATAAGACTTATCTTCTGGCATCGAAGGTTTGTCAGTATACCAGCTACGGGCTTGGAAGCAAATCCAAACCGGAAGGACTTAGTTATAATTGGACGATTCTTGATAAAAAGATTCCAGAACTAATAATTGAGACTGGAGTTGTCAGGTGTCCGCTTCCTCTTTGGACATATAAAGACATAAAGAGACAGAATCATAAGCTGGTTGCGTGGATGATATCACAGAAGTTAGCACAGAAAGTTAAATAGCGTTTGAGAAAAAAATGACAGGAAAATGATTTCCTGTCATTTTTTTAAGATATATTTATCTTAAAAATCCATTAATAATCTGTTCCTCAGCCTCTTCTTCGGTGAGTCCAAGAGACATAAGTTTGATTAACTGTTCGCCTGCAATTTTTCCGATAGCAGCTTCGTGAATAAGGCTTGCATCAGTGCAGGATGCGGAAAGCTGTGGACTTGCAAGTACGTAAGCTTTATCCATAATGATTGAATCACATTCACTGTGACCGGCACATGCAGCTTCGCCATTGAGTTTACTGATAAAATGCTGTGTGCTCTGATCTTTTGCGACGGTTCGGCTAACGATATTACAGCTACAGCCATCTCCCTTAAGGTCAGCAGTAAAATCAGATACGGCATTCTGTGTTCCCGTGGTCATAACTTTTTCGTTTATTATTAGAGCTGAATTAGCTTCAAGAACGGCAGTTGTTTTCCTGAGTGTATCGTCGATACCTGAAATCTGTGTAGCCTGCATTTCCATTGTGGAGCCTTCTTCCAAGTACACTTCGGTAGTAGGATTCATAAGTCTTTTTCCACGACCCTCGCCTTCACCATAATGCTTTTCAATATATTTTACTTTTGAATTTTTTCCAATATGAAAAGAGTGAATACCATCATGTGAGCTGTCCTGACCGCCGCAGTTGTGAATACCACAACCGGCTACGATTGTCACGTCACAGTCTTCTCCTATTATAAAATCATTATATACATGTTCTTTGAGTCCTGCCTGTGAGAGAATAACAGGAATATGAACACTTTCGTTTTTGGTACCAGGCTTGATTATGATGTCGATACCGGGCTTATCCGTTTTAGTTACAATATCTATATTAGCAGTTGTGTTTCTTGCGGCACTTTCACCATTTGCACGTATGTTATACGCACCTACCGGTAGTGCATCAAGTTCAGCTACTTCTTTAAGTAAATTTTTCTCAATTGCATCCATCTGTTAGTCCTCCATCTTATCAGTTAATTTTTTGCAAGTGCCATCTGAAGCAGATAACAACAATGGAAGGATTTCATCCTTTGCGCCATATTTTTCTACCTGACCATCTTTGATGTAGATAATCTTGTCTGCTATGTTAAGAATCTTTTCCTGATGACTGATGATAAGGATTGTTCCCTGTGTCCGTTCGTGCATCTTCTCAAACACCTTGATTAGATTCTTAAAGCTCCAAAGGTCAATACCGGCTTCGGGTTCGTCAAAAACATTGAAGTTTGTTTGTCTTGCGAGAATAGTTGCTATTTCTATTCGTTTCATCTCGCCACCGGAAAGGCTGTCGTTAAGTTCTCGGTCCAGGTAGTCCCTTGCACAAAGCCCAACCTCTGATAATATATTGCAACATTCGTTAAAGTCTGTTCCTTCGCCTGCTGCAAGCATCAATAAATCTCTCACACGAATTCCCTTAAAACGGACAGGCTGCTGGAATGCGTAGCTAAGACCTTTCTTTGCACGTTCTGTGATTGAAAGATTGGTGATATCCTCACCGTTAAAAAAAATCTGTCCCTTTGTAGGGGTGTAAATACCGGCAATAAGCTTTGCTAAAGTCGATTTACCGCCACCGTTTGGACCTGTAATAGCAACAAAACGATCCTCTATAGTGAGCGATACGTCATTTAATATGTCTTTTCCATCTTCTGCTTCATAACAGATGTTCTTTAATTCAAGCATTTTTACCTCACATTTCTATGTGCTTAGAGCACCAAATTAATCTGTCTCATAGTATAGCCATAAAAGACCCCAATTATTAATATTTGGGGTAACTGTTCAGAACCAACCTCGAACAGTTACCATTTTAGTATACGAAGAGATTTTAGTCAACATTATTGCATTGGTCGAATTATTATGTTAATATTCAGTTTACACAAACACAGGAAGAGAACAAATATGAATGATTTAATACAGAGAAGATTAAAGAAAAATGAAAATAGAAAAATATTTATAAAGGGGATGAAGGATGCAGTTCCTATAGGTCTTGGGTATTTTGCGGTCGCATTTTCACTTGGCATAGTTGCAGGAAAAGCAGGGCTTGATGCGATACAGGGATTTTTGATAAGTTTTCTTAATAATGCGTCTGCAGGGGAGTACGCAGCGTTTACAGTGATAGCGGCAGGAGGTTCCTTTCTTGAGATAGCGTTAGTGACGCTTATAGCAAATGCAAGATACCTTCTTATGAGTTGTGTTCTCAGCCAGAAGTTTGATAAGGATACCCCATTTTTTCACAGATTTTTTGTTGCGTTTGACGTTACAGACGAGCTGTTTGCAATTAATGTAATGAGACCTGGCAGATTAAATCCCAGATATACATACGGAGCCATGCTTGTGGCGATGCCCGGCTGGGCGTTTGGTACAGCTTTTGGTATAATAATGGGGAATGTGCTGCCGTTTCGTATAGTGAGTGCTCTTGGAGTGGCTCTCTATGGAATGTTTATAGCAATAATCATTCCACCTGCGAAGAAAGATAAAGTAATCACAATGCTTGTGGTAATATGTTTTTTACTTAGCTATCTTGCCACTTCGCTGCCATATGTAAGAGATATATCATCAGGTACAAGGACGATTATTCTTACGGTTGTTATTGCAGGCGCAGCGGCTGTTTTGTTCCCGGTAGATGAAGAAGAAGAGGTTGAGAAGGATGGACTTGAATCTTAAAATATACATTTATATACTTATAACAGGACTGGTGTCATATGCTGTGAGAGTATTACCGCTTACCCTTATCAGAAAAGAGATAAAGAACAGATTTATTAAATCGTTTTTATACTATGTGCCATATGTAACCCTTGCTGTTATGACTTTTCCGGCAATTATCTATGCCACATCTAATATGGTATCAGGAATTGCAGCACTGGTTATTGGTATGGCTGTAGCGTGGTTTGGAGGAAATCTTGTCACAGTATCAACACTATGCTGCATCACGGTTTTTGTTTTGGAATTATTTATCTAAGTGATAAGAAAGGAAAGCGAAATAATTATGACACTTACACAGTTAAGATATGCGATAACAATTTCGAATTCGAGCTCAATGAATGAGGCGGCAAAGAGTCTTTTTATATCCCAGCCCAGCCTGTCTGCTGCCATGAAGGAGTTGGAGGAAGAAATCGGGATAGAATTATTTATCAGAACAAACAGAGGTATATCGATTACGCAGGAAGGTAAGGAATTTTTAGGATATGCCAGACAAGTGGTTGAGCAGTACGAGCTTATTGAACATAAGTATGTTGACAAGACAGAATCTAAGAAAAAGTTTGCAGTTTCAATGCAGCACTATACCTTTGCCATAAATGCATTTGTTGAGATGGTGAAGCAGTTTGGTATGGATGAATATGAATTCGCAGTCAATGAGACTAAGACTTACGAGGTTATAGAAGATGTTAAGAATTTTAAGAGTGAGATTGGAATTCTATATCTTAATGAATTTAACAAGAAAGTTCTCAACAAGATTTTTAAAGAGAATCAGTTGGAATTTAACCCGCTTATGGACTGCAGCATTTATGTGTATATGTGGAAAAAACACCCTTTGGCAGCGAAGAAAAAATTAACACTTGAGGATTTGAAAGAGTACCCATGCCTGTCTTTTGACCAGGGCTCTAATAACTCCTTCTATTTTGCAGAGGAAGTGCTAAGTACTTATGATTACAAGCGTCTTATTAAGGCGAATGACAGAGCAACAATTCTAAATCTTATGGTTGGACTTAACGGATACACGCTGTGTTCAGGCATAATCTGTGAGGAACTTAATGGTTCAGATTACTGTGCAATCAAGCTGGATTCAAATGAGTTGATGACAATTGGATACATTCACAGAAGAGATATACCAATAAGTCCTCTTGGAAAAAAATACATCGAGGAAATCTCCAAATATAAAGACAAGGCAATGGAATAAAAATGAATTTAAAGTGCAGTCGGTTATAGATAAAACTTATAGCCGGCTGTATTTTTTATGTATTAACACATTTCCTAGCACAGTGCTATACTTTCTTTTGTCAACAAGATGACACTTTATATGAAGCATTAAACCGATTGTCAGATATTAGAAAAAAGATGTAGAAAGTTATTGACAAAGAAGATATGAGCTATTATAATCTAAAACATAGTAATCCTAGTAAGATAGTAGGAAACGGATAATAAAGTTACATTGAAGGCGAAATGGGAGGATAGTGTGAAAAATCACGCTGAAGCGCTGATTTTGCACACAGCTAATTGAGTCGGAGCCTCAATTAGTCCTTATCGCAGATGAGAAATTGCCTATTAGAATTTCTCATCGCGGTGTCTCCGCAATAAATTGCTCCGAAATGGAGGTATATTATGAGTAAGAAATATGTAGAAAGCGCATCAGAATTAATTGGTAAGACACCATTGCTTAAGGCAAACAATTATTCAAAGAAGGCAGGAGTTACTAATGCTAATATTTTTACAAAGCTTGAGTATCTTAATCCTGCCGGCTCTGTTAAGGACAGAATAGCACTTGCTATGATCGAGGATGCTGAGAACAAGGGCATATTAAAGCCGGGAGCTACAATTATTGAACCTACAAGCGGCAACACAGGTATTGGACTTGCAGCAGTTGCGGCAGCAAAAGGATATAAAGCAATACTTACTCTTCCGGATACTATGAGTGTTGAGAGAAGAAATCTGTTGAAGGCTTATGGAGCGGAGCTTGTCCTTACAGAAGGAGCAAAGGGAATGAAGGGGGCTATTGCTAAGGCAGAAGAGCTTAACCAGTCAATTGAGGATTCAGTTATTCTCGGACAGTTCGTTAATCCGGCGAATCCTGCGAAGCACAAAGCTACAACAGGTCCGGAGATATATGAACAGCTTGACGGTAAGGTTGATATTTTTGTGGCAGGTGTTGGTACAGGCGGTACTATTACCGGTATTGGAGAGTATTTGAAGGAACAGAATCCGGATATTAAGATAGTGGCAGTTGAGCCGGCAACAAGCCCGGTATTATCAACAGGAACAGCAGGGGCTCATAAGATTCAGGGAATTGGAGCAGGATTTGTACCGGAAGTTCTTAACACAAAGATTTATGATGAGGTTATTACAATAGAGAATGAAGATGCTTTTGCCGAGGGTAGAGCATTTGCTGTGAGTGAAGGTATTTTAGTAGGAATATCATCTGGTGCAGCACTTAAAGCAGCTGTAATTTTAGCTCAGAGAGAGGAAAATGCAGGAAAGAATATAGTTGCCCTGCTTCCTGATTCAGGGGACAGATATTTGTCAACAGCACTTTTTAACTTTGAAGCATAGTGCCTTTGTATTGACTTTTTTGGTGAAAGAATATACAATTCATAGTAAACAGATTGGATTTACATGGAGGCTAGTATGAAGATATCTACTAAAGGGCGTTACGCATTAAGATTAATGTTAGATCTTGCCATATATAATACAGGTGAGCCTGTGAGTATCAAGGATATAGCAGGCAGACAGCAAATCTCAGAGAAATACCTGGAACAGATTATTTCAATACTTAACAAGGCTTCGTTTGTGAGAAGTATAAGAGGTGCTCAGGGGGGATATATGTTGACAAGAGATCCAAAGGAATACACAGTAGGAATGATTTTGAGACTTACTGAGGGAGATCTTGCACCTGTTAGTTGCGTGGGTAAGGATTATGTAGGTTGTGACAGAAGAGATAGCTGTGTGACAGTAAGGATATGGGAGAGAATCAATGATGCAGTAAATGGAGTTGTTGATTCTATAACACTTGCTGATATGCTTGAATGGCATAATGAGACGGGCAATGATTATGTAATATAGTAAAGGTTACTTAATAAATAAGGTGAGTGGTATTAAATCCACCCACCATCAAAGTTGATAATCTGTCCTGTAAGATAATTGTTGGACGTTGCAATCCCGTAGACGAATGATGCCACATCGGAAGGTGTAGCCATTCTGCCTGCGGGAATTTCATTTATAAGCATTTCTTTTTCGTAGTCATCAAGATGACCATTCATCTCGGTATCTACTGCGCCACAGGCAATGGCGTTTACTTGTATGTTGCTTGGAGCCAATTCTTTGGCAAGTGCCTTCGTAAAAGCATTAATCCCGCCTTTTGTCGTTGAATATGCGACTTCCATTGAAGCCCCACATACACCCCATACAGAAGAGATGTTAATAATTTTTCCCGCACCTTTTGAGAGCATGTGAGGGATTACCATTTTACTTGTAAAAAATACGGAAGACAGGTTAGTCGAAATAGAACTGTTCCATTCGTCTATGCTCATATCCTGTAGGAGTCCTACATGACTTATTCCCGCATTGTTTATCAGAATATCAATAGTTATGTTTCTGTTATTGAGGTCGTAAAATATTTCTTCTATATTAGAGAATTCTGAAATATCCAAGCTGTAACAAAGACAGGACAAATTATTACCTTCTGCTTTCTCTTTAAGGTCATTCATTCTGGAAATATCTCCCTTACAGACAAGAATGGTATTATAATTTTTTTCTATAAAATATAAAGCAATAGCCCTGCCAATCCCTCTGGATGCGCCGGTTATTAGTACATTTTTATGTGACATTTTTAGCCTCCTAAGTCAGTAATATATTGAAAACTTAGAAAATTATACCATAAAAGCTCGAAAAAACACAATAAAAGCGAATGTTTCGTTGACAAACTATCACTGTTTTGTTATACTAACGTAAGATTTGTTAATAAATTTGTAACAATTTTTGGAGGGTACACAAAAATGAGAAGGAAAATAATAGGAGTGTCAGCAGCATGTTTGATTTGCGCAACTACTTTTGGCGCATCAGCAGTTTTATCAAGTGCATCATCAAGCAAAGATATTACAATCGGCAGTGCAGGTATAACAGCAGCACTTGACAATTATTATGAGAATACAAGCACTCCTGAAGCTAATATAATGGCTCTGCTTAATCCTACTGTAGCACAGGCAGCAGTGGTGAATGCAACTACAGATAATGAGGATAAGAAGCAGTCAGCAACTGAAGACACTAATACAACTGATAAGAAGCAGACTTCTGATAAGTCATCAGATAAGAAGACAAACAACAAGAGTACAAGTAAAAATACAAGCAAGAATACAAGCAAGAATAATAAGAAGGAAGAAAAGAGCTTTTACGATTCGATTGCTGTGTCACAGGTTACAGATTATGTAAATGTCAGAAAGAAACCGACGACAGAGAGCGAAATCGTAGGTAAGATATATAACAATTGTGCCGCAACTATTATTAAGAAGACAGGAGACTGGTACAAAATAGAATCAGGTAATGTTAAGGGTTATATTAAGAGTGAATTTTTTATCACAGGTGATGAGGCAGAAGCTAAGGCGATTGAGATTGGTCATGTAACGGCAACAGTAACATGCCCTATTCTTAATGTTAGAGAAGGCCAGGGAACAGATTCAACACTTCTTACGCAGTTGCCACAGGGTGGTGTGTTTGATGTTATCAAGTATGGTGATGGATGGGTTTATTTGAATGTAGACGGAGATGTTAAAGGCTGGGTATCAATGGAGTTCGTAACAATTGATGTCAAGTTTGATACTGCGATTACTCTCAAGGAGGAAGCAGATAAGATAGCAGAAGAGGAAAGAAAGGCAAGAGAAGCAGCAGAGGCGGAGGAAGCAGCAAGACAGGCAGAGGCAGAAGCTGAGGCGGCAAGACAGGCAGCTTTAGCACAGCAGGCAGCTAACGAGGCAGCACAGCAGCAGGCAGCTAATGAAGCAGCACAGAAGGCGATTGAAAAAGCTGAAAGCTCATCAGCAGCAGCTAAGAGACAGGCGGTAGTTGCATATGCACTTCAGTTTGTCGGTAATCCATATGTATATGGTGGAAACAGTTTGACAAACGGAACAGACTGTTCTGGATTTACAAAGCTTGTATACGCTAACTTTGGATATACTCTTAACAGGGTGTCATCAGATCAGCAGTATAATGGTACAGCGGTAGATATTAACAACTTGCAGCCAGGTGATATATTATTATATTCAAATGGTGGATATGCGATTGGACATGCAGCTATTTATATTGGAAACGGACAGATTGTACATGCAAGTACAGAGTCGACAGGAATTATTGTGTCGAATGCATATTATAGAACACCTGCCTGTGCAAGAAGAATTATTAATTAATTGATGTAATTTATAAAATATGCACAAACTTGTAAATAATTGTATTTCAAATAGTGCATAACATTGTGTAGAACTAAGTGCTAATGTGGATAAAAAAATAATTATCCACATTAGCATTTTTTGATTTATGCCCTAAAATTCTACTTATACACTAAGTTATCCACATTATCCACTATATTTGGGGCTAAAAACTATAAAATTTGTAAAATATAAATTCAGAACGAGTGTTTTGTTGAAAACTTATAAAATTGATATATTTTTTACAAAGTGCTTGACAAGGATTATTTTGAGGGAGTCGAAAATTGTAAATAATTGTTGTAAAAAGTAAGGTATAAAGGAGTCATTTTTCTTGAAAAAAATATGATATATGGTATAATTAGAACATAAATAAATTGATCGTTTCAAATTTATTTATACCAAGTATTGGGAAAAGGAGATGGACAGCATGAGATACGTTATTACAGGTAGAAACATCGACATTACAGAGGGTTTAAGAAACGCAGTTACAGAGAAGTTAGGTAAGCTCGAGAGATACTTTACACCAGATACAGAAGTGATTGTGACACTTAGTGTGGAGAAAGAGAGACAGAAGATCGAGGTTACTATTCCAGTGAAGGGAAACATTATTCGTTCAGAACAGGTTAGTAGCGATATGTATGTTTCAATTGATCTTGTTCAGGAGGTAATTGAAAGACAGTTAAGAAAGTATAAGAACAAGCTTGTGGATAAGCAGCAGGCAAGGGATAGTTTTTCAGAAGAATTTATTGATAATGATTATGATGAAGATGATACTATCAAGATTATCAGAACTAAGAAGTTTGGTATTAAGCCAATGGATGCTGAAGAAGCATGTATCCAGATGGATCTTTTAGGACATAATTTCTATGTATTCAGGAATTCTGAGACTGATGAGGTAAATGTGGTTTACAAGAGAAAAGGCAACACATTTGGACTTATTGAGCCGGAATTTTAGCTTTAAGATTTATGATTTATTAAGAGTGCGACGCGTATGGTTGCACTCTTTTTTTATTCAGCTTTTCCTTTTGCTTGCAACAGCTAGATTGAAGTGATATAATATGATATCAAAGGCATAAATTTGCCTGAATATAATATATAGATTTTAGGAGCCGATTATGGGAATAGGAACTAAGTTATTTGGAACACATAGTGAAAGAGAAATAAAGAGAATTAAACCGATTGTTGACAAGGTAGAGAGCTACCGAGAGGCAATGGGGAAGTTGACTGATGAAGAACTTAAAGACAAGACAAGACAGTTTAAGGAACAGTTAGCAGAGGGTAAGACTCTTGATGATATTTTACCGGAAGCATACGCTACGGTCAGAGAGGCTGCGAAGAGAGTACTTAATACTGAACATTACAGAGTACAGATTATGGGTGGCATTATTTTACACCAGGGCAGAATTGCAGAGATGAAGACTGGTGAAGGTAAGACACAGACCTGTTTGCTTCCTGCATATCTTAATGCCTTAGAGGGAAAAGGTGTACACGTAGTTACAGTTAATGACTATTTGGCAAAGCGTGATGCTGAGTGGATGGGACAGGTTCATAGATTCTTAGGTCTTACGGTAGGTTGTGTACTTAATGAGATGGACAATGACGAGAGACGTAAGCAGTATGAATGTGATATCACATATATTACTAACAATGAATTAGGATTTGATTATCTCCGTGATAATATGGTTATTTACAAAGAACAGCTTGTTCAGAGACCACTTCATTATGCAATTGTGGATGAGGTCGATTCAGTTCTTATCGATGAAGCCAGAACACCACTTATTATTTCAGGACAGAGTGGAAAGAGCACAAAGCTTTATGAGGCCTGCGATATTCTTGCAAGGCAGCTTAAGAAGGGTAGCGTGAGCGCTGAACTTACCAAGATGGCTGCAATTATGAAAGAAGAAATCACAGAAGATGGTGATTTTGTTGTTAACGAGAAGGATAAGGTTGTAAACCTTACAGAAGAAGGTGTACATAAGGTTGAAAGATTTTTCTCTATTGAGAACCTTGCAGATCCTGAAAATATTGAGATACAGCACAATATTATACTAGCACTTCGTGCCCATAATCTTATGTTTAAGGATAAGGATTATGTAGTAAAAGATGATGAAGTACTTATCGTTGATGAATTTACAGGTCGTATTATGCCGGGTAGAAGATACTCGGATGGTCTTCACCAGGCGATTGAAGCTAAAGAGCATGTTAAGGTTAAGAGAGAGAGCAAGACTCTTGCAACGATTACATTCCAGAATTTCTTTAACAAATACGAGAAGAAGTGTGGTATGACAGGTACTGCCCTTACGGAAGAACAGGAATTTAGAAATATTTATGGTATGGATGTTGTTTCGATTCCTACTAACAAACCGGTAGCGAGAATCGATCAGCAGGACGCTGTTTATAAGACTAAGAAAGAGAAATTAAGAGCAATTGTTAATAAGATTGTTGAAACACATGCAACAGGACAACCTATTCTTGTAGGTACAATCACAATTGAATCTTCAGAAGAAATAAGTGCTCTTCTTAAGAAACAGGGTGTGCCACACAAGGTATTAAATGCCAAGTTCCACGAGATGGAAGCTGAAATAGTAGCAGAAGCAGGTGTGCATGGGGCAGTTACAATTGCTACCAATATGGCTGGTCGTGGTACTGATATTAAGCTGGATGATGAGGCAAGAGCGGCAGGAGGTCTCATGATTATTGGTACAGAACGTCATGAGTCGAGACGTATTGATAATCAGCTCAGAGGACGTGCCGGTAGACAGGGTGATCCGGGTGAATCAAGATTCTATATTTCTCTTGAAGATGATATTATGAGACTCTTTGGTTCAGAGCGCCTTATGTCTGTGTTTAATGCACTTGGTGTTCCGGAGAATGAACAGATTGAGCATAAGATGCTTACAAGTGCAATCGAAAAAGCACAGATGAAAATCGAGAATAACAACTTTGGTATCAGAAAGAACCTTCTTGAATATGATGCGGTTAACAATGATCAGAGAGAGATTATTTATGCAGAGAGAAGACGTGTTCTTGATGGTGAAAGTATGAGGGATGTAATCTATAAGATGATTACAGAATTTGTTGAGAACACAATTGATGGTTGTATATCAGACGATATTCCTTCATCAGAATGGGATGTTGAAGAATTAAATCAGCTATTAGTTCCTACAGTTCCGATTGAGCCTCTTGGAACAGAGGATGTAGAAGGTCTTAAAAAGGATGAACTCATTCAGAGAATTAAGGAACAGGCAGTAAAACTTTACGAGAAGAAAGAGGCTGAATTCCCAGAAGCAGAACAGGTTAGAGAACTTGAAAGAGTTATTCTTCTTAAGGTTATAGATAGAAAATGGATGGATCATATAGATGATATGGATCAGTTGCGTCAGGGTATTGGTCTTCAGGCATATGGACAAAAAGATCCTGCTCTCGAATATAAGATGAGTGGTTTTGATATGTTCAACGGAATGATTCAGGCAATCAGAGAAGATACGGTAAGGCTTCTTTTACACGTGAGAGTAGAGCAGAAGGTTGAGAGAGAACAGGTAGCTAAGGTTACAGGAACTAATAAGGATGAATCTGCTAAGAAAGCTCCGAAGAGAAGAGTAGAAGAGAAAATATATCCGAATGCTCCATGTCCATGCGGAAGTGGAAAGAAATATAAGCAGTGCTGTGGAAGAGGGTGAGAATAGTGGTAGAACTTGATCAGTACAAGTACAAAATTTCAGAATATGAAAAGCCGCTGAAGGAATTGAGGGATTCACTTTGACACGGCTAACAAAAGTGAGCGAATCAAAGAGATAGAGATGACAACATCACAACCGGGGTTCTGGGATGATGTAGAAAACTCTCAAAAGGTTATGAAAGAACTCAATAATCTTAAATCAATAGTTGAGACTGTAGCATCACTTGAAGAATCGTATGATGATATAGTTACAATGATTGAGATGGGGTATGAGGAAGAAGATGAAAGTATTGTTGAAGATATTAAGAGTGAATATGATTCGTTTGTGGAACAGTATGAATCTCTTAGAATGGAAACACTTTTGTCGGGAGAATATGATCGATATGGAGCTATTCTGTCATTGCATGCAGGTGCAGGAGGAACTGAGTCCTGTGACTGGGTATCGATGCTGACGAGAATGTATCAGAGATATGCAGACAAAAAAGGATACAAAGTCGAGGTGCTTGATTACCTGGATGGTGAGGAAGCAGGAATTAAATCGATAACGATGCAGATTACAGGCGAGAATGCATATGGATATTTGAAGTCTGAACATGGGGTTCACAGGCTTGTGCGTATATCGCCTTTTAACGCTGCGGGAAAAAGACAGACATCTTTCGCGTCATGCGATGTGATGCCTGATATAGAAGAAGATGTTGATATTGAGATTAATGATGATGATCTTAGAATAGACACATACAGATCTAGCGGAGCAGGTGGTCAGCATATCAATAAGACCTCATCTGCCATTAGAATTACACATTTGCCGACAGGAATTGTTGTTCAGTGTCAGAATGAAAGATCACAGCTTCAGAATAAGAATAAAGCAATGCAGATGCTAAAAGCAAAGCTTTATATTTTAAAAAAAGAAGAGAATGCAGATAAGGTATCTGATATTCGTGGAGAGGTAAAAGAAAATGGTTTCGGAAGCCAGATTCGTTCATATGTTATGCAGCCATATACAATGGTAAAAGATACAAGGACATCAGAAGAATCAGGTAACGTGGCCAGTGTTTTGGATGGAAACATTGATATGTTTATTAATGCATATTTAAAATGGATAAATCTTGAAAAACAGGAGGTATAGTGTATGGCAGAATTTAGACCGGTTTTATTCAAAGTTGGTGATGACAGTTACGGGGTGGATATTGCGCTTGTAAGAGGCATAGAGAATTTATTACCAATAGTAAGTGTTCCAAACAGTGCCAGACATGTGAAAGGAATTATCAATCTTAGAGGAGAAATAATTCCGGTGTTTAGTATGCGTAGCAAATTCGGTTTAGTAGAAGTGGAACCAACAGAAGAGACAAAGTTGATAATTGTTCAGAATGAAAGATTTCAGATAGCTTTAGAGGTAGATATGGTCGAGGAGATACATGCTATTGAAGCTGAGAAAATCCACAAAGCACCAGTTATTATCAAGAACAAAGACACAAGATATGTACAGGAAATAGTGTCATGTCAGGGAGGCCTTGCAATCATAATTGATGTTGAGAATATTCTCACAGATGAAGAAAAAGATGAGATAAGTAAAATGATTTCTCAATAAAAGGGGTTGCAAGGAATGTTTAACTGTGGTAAAATTCCCTCTAGGAAAAACAATTGTGCACTATGCACGAACATTTTAAAGGAATGAAGGAGTTATCTATGAGCGATAAGGCAGAATATTACGTTGTTAGACGTAAAGCTGTTCCGGAAGTGCTTCTTAAAGTAGTTGAAGCAAAGAGATTGCTTGAATCTGAAAGAGCGCTTACTATTCAGGAAGCAACTGACAGAGTGGAACTTAGCAGAAGTTCGTTTTACAAATATAAAGATGACATTTTCCCTTTCCATGACAATGCCAGAGGTAAAACCATCACTTTTGTGTTACAGATGGATGATGAGCCGGGAATCTTATCTAAGGTGCTAGGTCAGATTGCTGAGTATAAGGCAAATATTCTTACTATCCATCAGACAATTCCTATTAACGGAGTTGCATCATTGACACTAAGTGTGGGGATATTGCCGGATACAGAGAATGTATCTGAAATGATTGAGGCAATAGAGTCGGGCAAAGGTATTCATTACTTAAAAATCCTAGCTAGAGAATAATGGAGGTAATTATGGTAAACGTTGCAGTTTTAGGATATGGTACAGTAGGTTCTGGTGTTGTAGAGGTAATCAAGACAAATCAGGCAATAGTTAATCAAAAGTCAGGACAGGACATCAATATTAAGTATGTTCTTGATTTGAGAGAATTCCCAGGGGATCCTGTTATGGATATTCTTGTTCATGACTACGAAGTTATTTTAAATGACGAAGAAGTTGATATCGTTGCAGAAGTTATGGGTGGAGTTAATCCTGCATACAGCTTTGTTAAATCAGCTTTGGAACATGGTAAGAATGTATGTACATCGAACAAGGAGCTTGTTGAAAAGCATGGCGCAGAGCTTATAGCGTTAGCAGCACAGAAAAATGTCAATTTCTTCTTTGAGGCAAGTGTTGGCGGTGGTATTCCAATTATCCGTCCACTTAATCAGTGCATTACAGCAGATGAAGTATTAGAAGTAACAGGTATTCTTAATGGTACAACAAACTTTATCCTTACAAAGATGGACAAAGAAGGACTTGATTTTGATACAGTATTAAAAGAAGCACAGGAGCTTGGTTATGCAGAGAGAAATCCTGAGGCAGATGTTGAAGGTTTTGATGCATGTAGAAAAATTGCAATCTTATCATCGCTTGTATCTGGAAAAGATGTTGATTACGAAGACATTTATACGGAAGGTATCACAAAGATTACTGATGTTGACTTTAAGTATGCAAATGCAATGGGAACTTCAGTAAAGTTGTTTGGTAAAGCGAAAAAAGTTAATGGTAAGTTTTATTCATATGTTTGTCCTACAATGATAGATACGACTCATCCATTATACAGTGTAAGTGGTGTATTTAACGGAATTTTAGTAAAGGGAAATGTTCTCGGTGATGTTATGTTCTACGGAAGTGGAGCAGGTAAGTTACCAACAGCAAGTGCTGTAGTATCAGATATTGTAATGGCTGCAAGACATTTAAATGATCATGTTGAGATTGAGTGGAGCAGTGACAAGTTAGAATTAGCTGATATGAAGATGTCAGAGAAGAAGTTCTTTGTGAGAGTTAAAGGAACAGAGGCAGATAAGCTTGCGAGTGTAGAGGCTGCATTTGGCAAGGTAAGCGTTGTTAAGCTTGACGAACTTACAGACGAATTTGCTTTTGTGACAGAGGTAATGTCTGAACAGAAGTTTGAAGATGCATCTGCACAGGTTGAAGGAATTATTACAAGAATTAGAATGGAATAATTTATACATAAGAAAAGTCGATGAAACAGTTTTTTGTTTCATCGACTTTTTTATACAGCAACGTCAAAATTCATTCCGAGAAGTATGCTTTGGTCAGCAAGCTTTTGATTAGTGGAATATGGATTTGACTCCTGATATTTTATCTGGGTAGTAGTAGTTCCGCCTGCTACATATGAACGTCCACATTCAGGACATGTACTTCGGTTGAGGGCTACGCTTGCCTGTATTACTTGTCCGTTATTTTTTGCAGCATCTTTGTATGCGTTGGAAACATGTTCCTGTTCGTGCGCCCTGACAGCTGCACCTGAAGCACCAGGAGATATGTGCCCCGGTGATTTGAAAGATACCATTTCGTCAGAACTGTCTTGATATCTGCGCTCTCTACAGGCTTTACACTCGAGCTTGCCGATACGTTTCATGGAACGAATTTCAGCCTCACTCAAATTTTGCTCATCTTTATTTATGGGTGAAATTCTGTCGACAGGTATATTGTTGTATACAAAACTGCCATAGCCGGCGCTATATCCATAAATGCCACCTATCATAGAAACACCTCCAAAACTTTTTTGATTTAAATTTTACGTAACTGTTCCGAGATAACCTCTGAACAGTTACATTTTATCATAAATAAGTGCAACAATTCAAGGAATGAATTATCAAATTTTCATGGATAACTGAATTCTCTTTTTCTCAAGATCCACACTCATAACGCGCACATCTACAACATCTCCTAGTTTTACTGCTTCAAGTGGATGTTTGATGTATTTGTCAGTAATCTGTGATATGTGAACGAGACCGTCCTGATGAACTCCTATATCCACAAAAACACCGAAGTCGATAACGTTTCTGACAGTACCTTTTAAAATCATTCCTTCTTTTAAATCCTTCATTTCAAGTACATCAGTACGAAGAATAGGCTTTGGCATTTCATCTCTTGGATCACGTCCGGGTTTTTCAAGTTCCTTTATAATGTCAGTGAGTGTCATTTCGCCAATACCGATTTCTTTAGCTGTTTTAGCTTTGTCTTTTATCATAAGATTTAAGCCTACAAGTCCCCCACCTGTAATGTCTTCTTTTTTTAAAGAGAGCATATCAAGTAGTTTCTCGGTAGCTTCATATGATTCAGGATGAACACTTGTTGAGTCAAGTGGTTCCTTTCCACCGGAGATATGCATAAATCCGGCACATTGTTCAAATGCCTTAGGACCAAGCTTTGATACTTTTAACAATTCTTTTCTTGAATTAAAGCGACCATTTTCTTCCCTGTATGACACGATGTTTTTTGCAATTGCCTTAGATACACCTGAGATGTATTCTAAAAGACTTGCAGACGCAGTATTTAAATCCACACCAACTTTATTGACACAATCTTCAACTACTCCGGATAAAGTTTCGTCAAGTCTTTTTTGATTCATATCGTGCTGATATTGACCAACACCGATGGATTTTGGGTCGATTTTAACAAGTTCTGCCAGAGGATCCTGGAGACGTCTGGCCATTGAGGTTGCACTTCGCTGTCCTACATCAAAGTTAGGAAATTCTTCTGTTGCAAGCTTGCTTGCTGAGTACACGGAAGCACCAGCCTCATTGACGATTATATATGAAACTTTTTCAGGAATTTCTTTTAACAATTCTACAATAACTGCTTCTGATTCTCTGGATGCAGTTCCGTTTCCTAGAGAAATAAGTGTTATGTTATATTTTTTTATAAGCTTTTTAACGATTGTTTTTGATTCCTCTATTTTGTTCTGAGGGGCAGTAGGGTATATTACTGTAGTATCCAGTACTTTTCCTGTGGCATCAACAACCGCAAGTTTACAACCGGTACGAAAAGCCGGATCCCATCCGAGTACAACCTGGCCTTCAATAGGCGGCTGCATAAGTAACTGTTTGAGATTTTCACCAAAAACTTTTATGGCTCCATCTTCGGCAACTTCTGTAAGTGAACTTCTTATCTCTCTTTCTATTGAAGGGAAGATAAGTCTTTTGTAACTGTCCTTAATAGTTTCTTTTAATATATCATTTGTGTTAGGGTTGTTTTTTACAATGATTTTCTTCTCTAAGTAACTGAGGAGCTTGTCTTCTGGAGCTTCAATTTTTACTGTGAGTATTTTTTCTGCTTCTCCTCTGTTAATTGCAAGGACGCGGTGGCCTGCAATTTTGTTAATCTTTTCGCTGAATTCATAATACATTTCGTATACGGATTTAAGTTCAGGATCTTTTGCTGTAGATACAATCATTCCTTCTTTAAAAGTAGTGTTTCTGATATACGTTCTGTAATCTGCCTCATCGGAAATTGCTTCGGCGATGATATCCATAGCTCCTGCAATAGCATCTGCCTCTGATTCAACACCTTTTTCTTCGGAAACATATTTTCTGGCTTCAGCTTCAACAGGGGTGTTAATCATCTGAAGTGAGATAATATTTGCAAGTGGTTCTAATCCTTTTTCTTTGGCAATGATTGCCCTTGTTCTCTTTTTTTGCTTATATGGTCTGTACAAATCTTCTACCAGAACAAGCGTTTCGGCAGCCTCAATTTGAGCTTTCAACTCGTCGGTTAATTTACCCTGTTCTTCTATACTGTTTAAAACAGCAGTTTTTCTATCTTCGAGATTCCTAAGGTAAGTAAGTCTGTCATTTAGATTTCTAAGTATTTCATCGTTAAGACCACCAGTTGCTTCTTTTCGGTATCTGGAAATAAAAGGTATTGTATTTCCTTCGTCGATAAGCTTTACGGCAGCTTCTGTCTGTGTTTTTTTGATACCAAGTTCGTTTGTAAGTATCTGTAAGATGTCCATTTTTCAAGTCCTTTCATAAATAAATATTTTATAAAAATTATAACTGATTAGACTAATCATGTCAAAAAATATTGTAAACTATGCCAAATTATGCTATCATCGAGTAGAAATTAAAATTTATCTAGGAGGAAAGTTATGGATAACAAGAAATTACTTGGAATGATAGGACTTGGATGTTCAGCAGGTGGATTTTTATTATCATTCATCATGACATTTGTATCATGTAACCTGAGCTTTGATAAGCTTAAGGAGCTTGATTTTGACGGCTCATATGCTTACATAGTAGTATTATTAGGAGCGATTATTGCAATCGCAGGAGGAGTTCTTTCTTTCTTATCAAGAGAAGAAGGAAAAGGAGTGTTTATGGGATTCGACATTTTTGCGCTCATCTCTTTTGGGTTAGTAATTGTAACATTATTATTTGCAACATTCCCACATATAACAATTTGTGCTTATAACAACGCTCTTGAAGATAGTATTAAGAGTGCACTTAGAAGCTATCGATAGGAGGAAGTATTGATGGAAAAGAAGAAATTATATGAGATAATTGGTATTTCATGTGCAGGTGTAGGATTTTTATTATCGTTTATCTTTACATTTATTTCATGTAATGCCAGTGCGAAAAACGTCACTGAGGGCGATACAGATGGCTCATTATTATTTATCGTAGTAGCAATCGGTGCCATTATTGCAATAGCAGGTGCGGTTTTTGCGTTTTTGTCAAGAGAAGCTGGAACAGGCTTATGGAATGGATTTAGTATAATGGCAATCGCAGCTTTTGGCTTATGCGTGGTAACATTATTATTTGCAACATTCCCACACATAACAATTTGTGCTTATAATTGCAAATTCAAATAAACTGTAACTGTTCAGAGCAAGCATGGTTTTACAGTTAAATGCGATAGATGCTGGTATTGGTGAACACTTACAATAAACTTTATTTAATCAGTAATATATGATATAATTAACTGCAAGTGCAAGTAATTGCCTTGCAGTTTTTATAATGAAGGAATGGAGAAACATATGAGCGAAGAGAAAAACACAGAAGATTTATTATACATTGAGACTAAGATATCCACAAAAGATATGTTTGAGTTTATGATGAACCATACATATAAGAGTTTTATGGGAGCTATTGGCTTTTTCTTATGTGCAATGGCTACGGTAGGTCTTATATTTTATTGGGATGCGTTCAATGTAACGTATAAAGGTCTTCTTATTGTAATGTTAGCTTTTTTTATTTTGATTAATCCTGTGCAATTGTATTTAAGATCTAAGACACAGGTGGCAAAAGCATTTAAGAATAATCTTTGTTACACTTTTACAGACGAAGGGATTGATATTGTTCAGGGAGATCAGAGTGCAAAGGTGAACTGGGCAGATATAAAAAAAGTCAGAAGTACGAGAAATCTTGTGATAATATATTTATCACCAATTAGAGCATTTATTTTTCCAAAGAATCAAATAGGAGAAAATATGCAGCTCTTCAGAAAAATTGTAACTGCGAAAGCAGGTTGCAGAAAGGTTGTTATCAAATAATGGTAATAGAGACATTTAATTATAAAGAGACATTTGAATATGGATTATCTCTTGGAGAAAAAGTATTGCCCGGTCAGGTGTACTGCCTGTCAGGGGATTTAGGAGTGGGAAAAACAGTGTTTACCCAAGGGTTTGCGAAGGGGCTTGGTATAGATGAACCGGTAAACAGTCCCACATTCACAATAGTCCAGGAGTATCAAGATGGTCGTATACCTTTTTATCATTTTGATGTATACAGAATAGGAGATGTATATGAGATGGATGAGATTGGATATGAAGATTATATATATGGTGATGGCGTCTGCCTGATAGAATGGGCAGAATTAATAGACGAGATTTTGCCTGAGAATTATACGCGTATTATAATAGAAAAAGATTTGGAAAAAGGATTTGATTATAGAAAAATCACAGTAAATGAAGTGAAAGGCCGGTAACATATATGAGAATATTAGCAATAGAATCGTCAGCTTTGGTTGCCTCAGTTGCAATCGTTGAAGAGGAACAGATAATAGCTGAATACACGATGAATTACAAGAAAACACATTCACAGACACTTATGCCGATGCTTGAAGAGATTTCAAAGATGCTTGAACTTGACATGGATAGTATAGATGCCATCGCGATTTCAGGAGGACCGGGGTCTTTTACAGGACTTCGAATAGGCTCGGCTACTGCAAAGGGAATAGGGCTTGCACTTAATAAGCCGATTGTGAATGTACCGACATTAGCAGCCATGGCATACAATGCGTATGGGATAACATCTGTAATATGTCCAATAATGGATGCAAGAAGAGGGCAAGTGTATACAGGTTTATATACTTTTGATGATTTAGAATTTAAGACAATAATGGATCAGGACATCATAATGATGGAAGAGCTAATAGAGCACTTGAATGAAATGGGAATGCCGGTAATGTTTTTAGGCGATGGTGTTGAAAATTTCAAATCTACGATAGAAGAGAAACTGAAAGTGAAGTACTCATTTGCACCGGCGCATATCAGCAGACAGAGAGCTTCGGCAGTTGCAGCCCTTGGCATAAATTATTACAATCAGGGAAAAACTGAAACTGCGGCAGAGCATGGACCTGATTATTTAAGACTTTCACAGGCTGAAAGAGAATTGAAAGAGAGACAGGAAGCGAACAAGTAATGATTATCAGAGAGATGAAAGCGGATGATGTGATTCAGGTAAGTGAGCTTGAAAAGAAATATTTTTCCATTCCCTGGTCATATGATTCTCTAATGAAAGAAGTGAATAATGCAGGTTCTATATTCTGCGTGGCAGTTGAAGATGAAAAAGTAGTTGGATACGGAGGTATGCTTCTCGTGATTGACGAAGGAGATATCACTAATATTGTGGTAGAAGAAAATTACAGAGGGAAATCTATTGGAAAAAGTATTCTTGACTATTTTTTTAAAGAGGGAGGAAAAAGAAATATAGAGTCATTTACGCTTGAGGTCAGGGTATCTAACGAAATTGCAATAAAGCTATATGAAAAAATGGGATTTGTATCTGAAGGAGTAAGAAAACGATTCTATGAACATCCTGTAGAAGATGCCCTGATAATGTGGAAAAGAAAGTAAATACCAATAATTACAACTGTTATTATCAATTTGTTTAATTTATAATTTCATTGAAGCAAATGAAAATTGTTACACAAAGTATAAATAGTCGTACTTGAATGGAGGAACATATGAAAAACTGTAAATACATTAAATGTAACATGTGTGGTAGAGAAATATTGGTAAATAATGGTATAATAAAAGAGGGAATTTTTAAAGTTGCATATGATTGGAACTATTTTTCAAAAAAAGATGGGGAAGTTCATAATATTGCAATGTGTGAAGCTTGTTATGATGAGTTGATTAAACAATTTAAAATTCCTGTATATATAGAAGAGAAAACAGAGATGATTTAAAAAAGAAAGGCGCAATGAAAGTATGCTAGATGTGTGTTTATTGGGAACAGGTGGTATGATGCCTCTTCCGAGAAGAAAGTTGACAGCTTTAATGACGAGATATAATGGGAGCAGTATGCTTATAGATTGCGGCGAAGGAACTCAGGTTGCAATTAAGGAAGCCGGATGGAGCTTCAAACCTATAGATGTGATTTGTTTTACACATTTTCATGCAGATCATATCAGCGGCTTGCCTGGGTTACTGTTGACAATGGGCAATGCAGAGAGAAAAGAGGACTTACTTATAATAGGCCCCAAAAACGTAGAAAAAGTAGTAAACCATATAAGAATTATTGCCCCGGAACTGCCATTTAAGATAAAGTTTATGGAACTTACAGAACAATTTCATGAGTTTGAAGTGAATGGAATGAGAATTAATGCGTTTAGGGTTAATCATAATGTAATGTGTTATGGATATAGTATCAATATAGACAGAGCCGGCAAATTTAATGTTGATTTAGCAAGGGAAAAAGGGATTCCTATGAAGTTTTGGAATAAACTGCAAAAAGGTGAAATTATAGAAGATGAAGGAATCTTATATACACCTGATATGGTTCTTGGTGAAGCGAGAAAAGGAATCAAAGTAACGTATTGTACAGATACCCGACCGGTTGAGTCAATAGTTGACAATGCCAAGGGAGCAGATTTATTTATTTGTGAAGGTATGTATGGAGAAAAAGATAAAATAGCGAAAGCAAAAGAATACAAACATATGACCTTCTATGAGGCAGCGGATATTGCTGCAAAAGCTAATCCCAAACAGATGTGGCTTACACATTTTAGTCCGTCGTTAATTCGTCCGGGTGATTATATGGATGAAGTCAGACAAACATTTAAAGAGTCATATCTTGGAAAAGATGGTAAAATAATAGAATTGGGATTTGAAGATTAAAAGACTGCAGAACAAGGGAAAGGCGGTGACGATATGAAGAAATTTAAAGTACTTATACTGAGTATAATTATGGTAATGTTAGTGGTTTGGTATTATCAGTATTTATCCAATAAAACAGACTCCTCAAAAAAAGGAGAAGAATCGAAGGAAATAGATATACTAGTTAATAAGAATCTTAATGCTAAATATCCGGAAACCCCTAGAGAAGTGGTGAAATTATACAATAGAATAATGCTTTGTTATTACAATGATAAATGTACGAATGAACAGTTGGTTGGCCTTACAGCACAGGCAAGAACTCTGTATGATCAGGAGTTGTTGGATAAAAATCCTTATGATGAGTATTTTAAAAGACTGATAGAGGAAATAGACCAATACAAATCTGACAATAGAAAGATTACGTCATGTATGCTGGCCGGAAGCAGAGAGGTAGAGTATTATACTATCAAAAAAGAAAAATACGCCTCGATACAATGCATATATTACAGCAAAGGTGACAAAGGTACTATAAAGTCTGATGAGACATATGTACTTAGAAAAGATGACAAAGGTAAGTGGAAAATTCTATATTGGAAGCTTAATGGTGAAGAAGATGAATAAAGAAAAAGTAACAATATTGGCAATAGAAAGTTCGTGTGATGAGACGGCAGCAGCAGTTGTTGTAAATGGTAGAGATGTATTGTCGAATGTGATATCATCTCAGATTGACCTTCATACATTGTATGGTGGAGTTGTGCCGGAAATAGCATCCAGAAAACACATAGAGAAAATAAACTATGTAATAGAAGAAGCTCTAAAAGAAGCGGATAAAACATTAGATGACATAGATGCTATTGCAGTAACCTATGGACCTGGTCTGGTGGGAGCTCTTTTAGTAGGTGTTGCAGAAGCGAAGGCAATAGCATTTGCGAAAAATAAACCATTGATAGGTGTACATCACATAGAAGGACATATATCAGCTAATTACATAGAAAATAAAGAATTGGAGCCACCATATATATGTATGGTTGTATCAGGTGGACATACTCATCTTGTGGTTGTGAAGGATTATGGTAAATACGAGGTGATGGGCAGAACACGAGATGATGCTGCGGGAGAAGCTTTTGATAAAGTTGCAAGAGCTATAGGATTGGGATATCCTGGAGGGCCAAAAATAGATAAATTGGCAAAAGAGGGTAATTCCCATGCTATTGTGTTTCCTCATGCAAAAGTAGAAGGCTCAGATTTTGATTTTAGTTTTAGCGGGCTTAAATCGGCTGTTTTAAATTACCTTAATTCATGTGAGATGAAAGGTGAAATTGTTAATAAAGCGGATGTGGCAGCCTCTTTCCAGCAAACGGTAGTAGATATGTTGCTTGAAAGAGCAATAAGTGCATGTAAAGAGACTAATATTAATAAGCTGGCTTTAGCAGGAGGGGTGTCATCAAATTCGGCTATCAGAGCGGCATTTAAAGAAAAATGCAAAGAGGAGAACATCGAATTCTACCATCCGTCTCCGATTTTGTGCACGGATAATGCAGCAATGATAGGAGCGGCAGCTTATTATGAGTACAGAGCAGGCGTGAGACATGGAATGGATTTGAATGCAATCCCTAATTTGAAGTTAGAATCAAGATAGATGGAGAAATATCAGAATGAATAGAGCAATAATACTTTCCGCAGGCTCAGGAAAGAGAATGAACAGTAATGTAAAGAAACAGTATATGCAGTTACTTCAAAAGCCTTTAGTATACTATACACTAAAGGCTTTTGAAACGTGTGAAGAGATAGACGATATTATTATGGTTATCTCAGAAGAAGATGAGGAGTATATAAGGAAAGAAATAATATTAAAATATGGATTAAAAAAAATATCCACAATAGCATATGGCGGAAAAGAAAGATATAACAGTGTGTATAACGCGCTTAAGTATATAGAGGATAATGATATAGTGTTGATTCATGATGGAGCAAGACCCTTTGTAGACAGTGGACTTATACACAGGCTAATCAAAATCACACAGCAGGGTGAAGCGTGTATAACTGCTGTAAAGACAAAGGACACTGTGAAAATAGTCGCAAAAGACGGGTATGTATCCTTTACGCCAGACAGAAATAATGTCTGGAATGTACAGACACCACAGGTGTTCGTAGGTGTTGATATAAAGAAAGCATATGAACAAATGATGCAGCACTCGGATGAAAATGTAACAGACGATGCTATGGTGATGGAAAAGTACGGAACTAAATGCGTAAAGGTAGTTGAGGGTTCTTATGAAAATATTAAAATAACGACTCCAGACGATATAAAAGTAGCTGAAATGCTTATATCTAAATACGAGAAAATGGCGTAAAATCACGCTTTTTAGAGAAAAAGAAAAAATAACTAAAAAAAATGAAAAAACTTGTTGACATATTATAAAGTAAATGATAGAATGATTCTTGCCCGCTGATGAGGCGGGCGCGAAATGAAAATAAAATAAAAAAAGTACTTGACAAAGCAAATGAGATGTTGTAAAATAGTCAAGCACGACACGGAGAGGTATCGAAGTGGTCATAACGAGGCGGTCTTGAAAACCGTTTGCCTTCACGGGCACATGGGTTCGAATCCCATCCTCTCCGCTGGCAACTTAAAAAAGTTGCAAAAAACACTTGACAAACAAAAGTCAATGTGATAAAATCTTCGAGCGGCTCAAAAGAGCTGTGAAAAAAAGAACTTTGAAAACTAAACAGTAATTAACCATCCCTGAACGATTCAAAGAGAATTAATTCAGAAAACAAACAATAAATCAACGGATGAAAAAATAGCTAACGTTATTTTGAATCTGGAGAAAACTTTTTAACGA